>JAHECJ010000353.1 GCA_024641805.1 Desulfococcus sp. | reverse complement strand
TGACCCTGAAAAAATTTCTGATCAGGAAAAAAATCGGCCGGCGGAAAGGATATATTTTTTTGGGGATAAAAGTTAATTTGTTAAACTTTTCAAACCCTTCAACCATATTTTCTGCTTCCCATTCCACGTGGTTTCCATTTTGCCTGAAGTCCCAGGTATTAAATTTATTCGCCAGTTTCTCATTCCGGAAAACAACATCAAAATGAGGCCGGCCATTTATTTTTAATGCCTTCATGGAAGATGCATCCCGAACGGCAATCGCTGCGGTTTCTTGAAGCATTCTCCTGCCCTCCGCCAGGTATTTTATGGTTTTTTCTCCACGGGTATACGTTTCCTGTTGTTTATCCACCACCACCGATTTCGCCCAAGGCAGAGAGACAAGCGCCTGCCTGACGGCTATTTCCTCTCCTGACACAAATCCGACGGGGATCCCGAATTCGCCCAGATAAGAACCATAAAGATCCATTTCACAAGCTATTTTGCCATTTATCCGGACTTCTGAGAATATACCGTAATGCGTGTGGGGGAAAAATGCGTCTTGTGTCCCGGATGCCGCATGAATGGCCACATAAAGAACCAGATCATACTGCGAGATATCTCCGAAAAGCGTCGGCCGGATGTAATGGCCACCGATATATCCGGCCCTTTTGTCAATCTTCGAAACCAGACAGTTAAACCCCATTTCATGGGTATCTTTCACCGTCACCTTGTCTGCGCCGCCGTCAAATACCCCTTTGATTACATGATTGACGTCTTCAGTCAGACACATCCGGCCGTACTGCCATTCCGGGGTTCCCACACGGCATTGACGCATCCGCCAAATGCCGAAGCTCCCCTCAAGATCCGCAAAAATTCCGACATGCATTGAAAAGATCCTTTAATTAATGTCCTCTTATTAATCTATTTCGAGTGAATAACAATTCAAAAGAACTTTCAAGTCACTTCTTTCAAAAAATACCGGTATCATGCCGCCGGCAGCATGGCCCGCAGTTTTTCCCATGTACTGACCGCATCCGGCGTGCTGCCGCGTTTCGGCTGTCGCTGGAGTTGAAAGGCAAACCGGTTGACCCGGCGGGTATCCAGCGGTGTGCCGTCGTCATAGAAGAAATAAAATGGTATATCCCGGTGATGGCGAAGCAGGCTTTCCTCAATGAGGGAGTTATCGCACCCCCAGCAGCTGGTCATGAGCACACCGTCATAGGCTCCGTTATCCCAGTAATGCAGCACGCTTCCCACTGCCTGGCCCGCACCTCCCAATGTGTTGGGATCAATAATGTCGGCGGATCGCCCCAGGACCGACGGCATATCCGGCCGGGGCAGCCATGGATGAAGTTTACCGGCCATCTTGTAAAGACTTTCCCGGATCATCACCATGACTTTTAAGTACATGGCATTCTGACGTTCGGTGGATTTCCGGCCGAAGATCAGCGGGGGATGCATACGGGCCATAAATTCCAGAAAGTCACACAAAGGTTCGGAAACGGACCGGATTTTTTGCTCGCTCAGCCGGTCGAAAAGACCGCAGTTGGCCACATCATTTCCCTTTGCCATGGGGTCTCCGGAAACAAAAACGGTCCTAAATCCGGATGTGTCGCCAGCCTTAAGCTCCATGCGGTAAAACGCCCGGGCTGCCTTCATGATGATATTTCTGAGACGGGTCCAGTGATATCCTTTCTGAGCGGCTCCTTTAAAACCGATGATGGAGGGCTGTCCAACCAGATCCACAATGGCTCTGGCATATTGTTGGTACACTTTCCTGGCCTCTCCCGGCGCAGGTTCAATTGCCTGGTGGTACAGAAAAAACTGCCTCAGGATATCCATGCCGGTAAGTCCGGAAACCAGTCGGGCCGCCATGCCCGGTCCCCCGGCAATCATCAGCGAGGCCACTGAGATCCGGTCATGCAGCCCCATCCGGTTTACGGACAGCCGGTCCTTGATGCCGTACATTCCCGCCCGGCAAATCTGCCCTGACAATTGCACCAGCCGGATATGTTTCGGCGCTTTTTCCCCTTTCGTGACCTGTTCATTTTTGACAGACTCAAGATATTCCCGAAACGCTCCCCAGATCAGCTGGTAGGACATGCATTCCTTTCCCGAGCAGTCCGGTTTGCCCAGGCGATAATTTTTTTCGGAAACCGGCGGGGCCGCGATCGCGTCATACCCATAGGACCGGTACACCGCGGCAAACAGCTCCCCGAGGTAATCCAGGCTGCTGAAAAACACATACCGGATGTTTCTATCCAGGTATTTCCCCCGATGCACCCCGGATTCCACATAGGAAACAATGCGGTCGTGATCGTCAGTCGATGATTGGCCCTGTTCTTCCCTATACTGCTTGACGGATTGTAAAAAGGCCTGGATTCGCGTGACAAAGCCGGCCGCCCCGCCGTGGCCGTCACTTTCCAGAATGGTATGCGGATAGCTTGTCAGCAGGGAAGAAAACACCTGTTCGGTAAACGAAGCCGGACCGCAGCCGAAGGACGACAGCATCAGGGGGAACGCGTTCCGGTTTTCTTTAGCGGACAGGGCGGCCCGGAGGTACCGGTTGGCGTCTCCCCAGTAGATCCGCTTCATTTCCGGCATATCTCCGGCAATGGGAAAACAGTCCATGGGAATGGCCATGGCCCCGTTTTGGCGCAGGATATCCGGAATTTTCGAATTTGCCGCCTTATCGTGGATCACATGCTGGGACCCGCAGACCACCACGGCGGCAATTTTGTTGGCCGCCGCGTACGCAATGGCCTGATGACCGATATTTTCCAGGGCTGCTTCAAAAATTTTCTGGGCTTCGGCCCCTTTTTCCACTGCTGCCGTGACTTTAGATTTGTCCGCGCCCAGCGCTGTCGCCAGTTCCGTAAAGGCGCTAATAACATCCGGGCCGGTCAGACCGTTTTCCAGATACAGCCGGGGACGAATCACACAAACATTTTTCCCCCGGGCCTTTAACGATTGTTCGATCACTTCCGGCATGGCCTGCTCAGTGACACAGGCAATCCCGCCCGGGCCCTGCCGGTCCGCAAATTTCATGATTTTGGGAAAAAACAGGTAAGGACTGTCCGTATCGCAGATGGAATAGGCTATTTTAACCGGTCCGCAGGAGTCAAAACTGTTGCAGAGATGTTCCCCCCGGGCCAGTGATTTTTCATCGGATTTTAACACGTCAACGGAAAACCCCAGCTCCCGCACCACGGTTGCCAAAAAAGGCAGAAATCCGCCAACGGGACCGGTCATGGGAATGGCAACTGACGGCTTGTTCTTATCTTCATCCTTTTCCGCCGCATATGCCGCCAGAAGCCTGGCGCGTTCTTCAAAAGGATTGGGTGCGTCTTTTGCCAGTTTGGGCATGGCCGAAGAAACTATTTCATACCTGGGGCAGGCTCCGCCCGAAGTGGCCTTTTTGGTGATGTCGCCAAACCGGATGGTGGTCCGCTCAATGGGGCACATGGTTCGGCAGTCGGCATCCTTGCAGGTAAACTCGGACCGGTCGACAATTTCCGCGGCCAGAAAATTTTCCAATGTCAAGCCGGGCGATGAAAGGAGGGCTTGTTTGCCCATTTCCTTGACAACGCACAATCCAATGCCCCAGGCCCCCATGGCCCCCGGATTTGGGGGGACCACAATGTCGCGTCCGGTCACCGATGCCAGCGTCCATGCCAGGCAGTCATTGGATGCTGGTTTTCCCTGAAAAAAAATCTTTTCCCCCAGTTGGCGCTGGCCCATCACCCGGTTTAAATAGTTATAAATAACCGAATACTGAAACCCTGCAAAAATATCGCCTTTTGAGAAGCCTTCCTTTAACGCATCGGCACCGGCTTCGGCAATATACACCGTGCACATCTGCCCCAGGTCCGGCGGTCTCTTGGCAGCCGCCGCCATTTGGGCGAATTGCGCGATATCGTCCACATCATAGCAGTTGGCCTGTTCTTCCAGAAATGAACCGGTGCCGGCGCTGCATGCCTTGTTCATAT
>JAHECJ010000352.1 GCA_024641805.1 Desulfococcus sp. | reverse complement strand
GCATGGAGCCCGAAGGTGTATTTGCAGGCGTCATCGCGCTCCCACCGCATATGATTCTTGAAACCGTCTATTTCGGCTTTAACTCGGACAGTCTGAATCCCTCTGACCTGTCTCTGCTCGACAGCCAGGTTCCCATATTTAAAAACAATTCTGATTTTGTTTTTGAAATTGCCGGTCATACGGATTTCAAAGGATCGGAATCCTACAACCAGATTTTATCCAAAAGAAGGGCCCGAAGCGTTATCAAGTACTTATCGGCGAAAGGCATTCCAGGCAATCAGTTATACCCCATCGGTTATGGAGAATCCGACCCGTTTTATTCAAATGACACCATCTTCGGTCAGGAAAAAAACAGACGATCCGAAATTCGGGTGACCGGATCTTTGCTGCCTGAAATCGCTTTGAAAAACCTTTCAACCCTGCCGGCCGGAACAACCCTTGAAGTCATTCATTTCAATTTCGGTGATCTCTCGATTCTGCCGGTATACCAGTCTCTTCTGGATAACGCCATTCCCCTGATCAAAAACAGTCCGAATGTTAAGCTTGAAATTGCCGGCCATACAGACGCCTCCGGATCAGATAAGAAGAATTTAGAACTTTCCCTGAAACGCGCCGCCATGGTCAAAGATTATTTAATCGCCAAAGGGGTTTCCCAAAAAAGGCTTGTTACAACGGTATATGCCTCCGCCCAACCGATTTCATCAGACCTGACACCCATCGGAAAAAACCTGAACCGGCGGGTGGAAATAAAGGTGTTTGAATAACCGCATCCCTTCACGTTCAATTTCCCTAACGCCAATCTTTATATTAATCTTCACCTAATAAAAGACCACTGCTCAGCATTGCCGGCTGTCCGGTTCAGCCGGATACCGGTCTCTTTTTTATTGACATCAAGAATCTATCACCCTTAGTATACACAGTTTGTTACCAAATTAAAAACACGGCGTCATGCTCTGACAGATCATATAGATTTTGTTTTTTCAATATGTTACACATAACAAATTACCAATAACATTTGAGAAGAGTGTTGGAAATGCATTTAGACCTTCAGAACATTCAAGAGATCGATATATTCAAAGACCTCTCAACCGAGGAGCTTGACAAAGTCCTTCCCATTATCCATCCGGTAAAAATTTTCGAGGGCGAACGGCTGATCCGGGAAGGGGATACGTCTCAAATGTTATATATTATTATTTCCGGAAACTATATGATCCACTTTAAAGATGGGAGAGCATTTACCCTCAACCAAAAAGGGGAAATGATCGGGTGGTCAACCATCGCCAACCCATTTACTTATCACGAAAGTGCTGTTGCCCTCACCGACGGGGAAGCACTCACCATACCGATTGAAGAATTCCTTGATCTAATGCAGGGGGATTCTGATCTGGGGAGTAAAATTACCAAAAAGGTTACCGAGATTGTTCGTCAGCGAAAAGCGTTTATTGAAGATAAGATTGAAAACCAAGAGTAACCGAAGCTTCATGGAATAAAATATTAACCTGCCCACAGGAGGAATGTCAGCTTGAACGGGTTTGAAGCCATATCCTTTTATAATGGATGGAACATATCGGCAACGGGAATTGGTATTGTATTTACCGCGCTATGCACATTATCCTTTATCATCTCCCAGCTCCATAAGGCCCTTACGATATGGGAAAAAAGAGAGGAATACATTAAAAAAGCCGGTAAACTGTTTTCTCCACCGAAAAAAGCAGCTCCCCATCGTAAAATCAAGGTCAGTGAAAGCTTTAACGAATCCGCACGTCAGTTTCATGTATTGATCCAGTCGATGAAAGATCCGTTTTCTTTGCCGAAATTGATTAAACTGGCACAAAAAATCGATCTGGGGCGACCGCATTCAACTGTAAACGATTTACTGACCGCCGGACTGATTGTTCTTGAAAAGGAGTAAGTGAAAGCCCATGGATATGCTGATAAATTTTTTGGCCAACACCGGATTTGCGCTGGCAGACTACCGCAATTTTATCATGATCGGTATTGGTTCTGGCTTTATATATTTAGGAATTGCAAAACACTATGAGCCGCTTCTTCTGGTGCCCATCGGCTTTGGCATCCTTATCGGCAATATTCCGGTGTTCAAAGGCCTGGGACTAGGTATTTATGAAAACAACAGTGTACTGCATTATCTGTATTTCGGAGTGACCCAGGGAGTTTATCCGCCATTAATTTTTCTAGGAATCGGGGCCATGACGGACTTTTCCACCCTGCTGGCCCGGCCGGTGCTCATGCTGCTCGGCGCCGCCGCCCAAATAGGCATTTTCATCACATTTTTAAGCGCCCTGGCTCTCGGCTTTGACCCGAAAGAAGCCGCTTCCATCGGCATCATCGGCGGTGCGGACGGTCCGACGGCGATTTTTCTCACCGCGGCTCTGGCGAAAGAGTTAATCGGCCCGATTGCTGTGGCAGCATACTCTTACATGGCATTGGTTCCGGTGATCCAGCCGCCGATCATGAAATTGCTGACCTCGCGCAAAGAACGACTGATCCGAATGGAAGACACGCGAACCGTTTCCAAAACGGAAAGAATAATTTTCCCCATCGTGGCTTTGCTGCTTTGCTGTTTTATCGCACCGGCTGCGATAACACTTCTGGGAATGCTTTGTTTTGGCAACCTGCTTAAAGAAGCGGTAGTTACCGAGCGCCTTGCGGAAACCGCCCGAACCGCTGTTATTGACACGACAACGATTTTGCTGGGGATTACCGTTGGTGCCAGCACCCAGGCGGATGTTTTTCTTACTTCCAAATCCGTGGGGATTTTTGTGCTGGGCGCGGCCTCCTTTTGCGTGGCGACCGCAGGTGGCGTGCTGTTCGCCAAGTTTTTAAACCTGTTTTTACGTTCGAAGATCAACCCCTTGCTGGGTGCTGCCGGCGTGTCAGCGGTTCCCGATTCCGCGCGCGTTGTTCAGATTGTCGGACAACAGGAAGACCCGACCAATTTTCTGCTGATGCATGCCATGGCGCCGAATATTTCCGGGGTGATCGGATCGGCGGTGGCGGCCGGTGTTCTGTGGAGTTTTATGATGTAATCCGATAGATGATGCCCGAACCATACCTTGAAAAGTTTGGTTCGGGCATCAGGGTGTTGAAAAACGTTATGAGCGTAGGCCAAAGCTAAAATTTGACAAGGCAACATTCGACGAAAAAGCGGAGTTTATAATTATAAATGAGCATATTGAGCCGAATTTTAACGCCGTATGGCCAAGCGCAATAGTTTTTCAACACCCTGACAAGGATTCGCCCAGCCCATATACCCTTGTATTTTCAATAAAAGCCGTCGTGAAGATTTTTTTATAAAATCCGTCAAACGCAAATGTTGGCGTTTTACCAGGCTATCGCATATAATCACTGTAAATACTTCCTGATATATTTAATAACGAAAAAGGTTGCCTTATCGTGACATCACGAAACGCCGAAAGATTACACCAATTTTATGAGCAGTTTTCCGGTTCCGACCATGTTCTGATAATCATCAGTGCCGATCCGGATTCCATTGCCAGCGCAATGGCTGTTAAACGGATTTTATGGCGCCGGGTGACCAATGTGACCATATCAAACATTAATACAATCACCCGGCCGGACAACATGGCAATGATCCGCCTGCTTGATATCTCTCTGATTCCGCTTTCCAAAGTGGAAACCCACCATTATAATAAGTATGTCATCATTGATTCGCAGCCTGGCCATCATAAATCTTTTGACGGTTTCCAATATACCGCAATCATTGATCATCATGAAGATTCGGGCGTCCAGGTGCCGTATCGGGACATTCGGCCGGAATACGGTGCCACCGCCAGCATGATGACGGAATATTTAAGGGCGGCAAAAATCAAACCATCGCCGAAACTTGCGACCGGACTTTTTTATGCCATAAAAACAGATACCGCCAATTTTGAAAGAAAAGCCATCAATGACGATATGCGTGCCTTTCAATATCTCTTCAAACATGCAAATATT
>JAHECJ010000351.1 GCA_024641805.1 Desulfococcus sp. | reverse complement strand
GTTCCGTGATGTTCCTCGGTGTTTAACGAAGCCTACAAGCCCATATTCAACTTCTGGCGATAATTAAAATATCGTTATTATACCCAAAAAACACTCAACCGTTCAATAAAATATAAAAATTAATGGGTGTGGCTGGGAATTTGAGATGGTGAGGGAGAATTGCTCATCATAATATTTTGTACTATGTAATAAAAAAGGGCGAGTCAAAAACTCGCCCATTTGCCTGGAAATTTTATAGAAATAAAGTTGTATTATTCTCTGTTGTGTCTCCTCAGGTAATAAACGGATCCAACTCCTGTGAGAACCATAAAAAGGATCATCCCCCATTCATTCATTGTGGGAATCGATTGGTATACTGATCTCTGATTTCCAATTGTTAAATTATCAATAGAGAAGCCTCCCAATGTTGTCGTTCCTCCGCCGGATAAACCAAAATGGATACTTTGAATCAATTCGGGCGCAGTCACCCCAAAAAAACTTGCACCCGTTGACAGCGATCTTGTTTCGGTCGTCGCATCACCATAAGTAATATAGGCAAAATACGGAGTTCCGGGGTCGTTGCTAAGAATATCAACACCAGCACCAAAAACCCCTGTGCCGGACTCTGTTACTGATGTTGTGGTGAAGCTTAACTGAAAAGATCCGTTACAACCAGCGCAGTAGTAGCCTCCGCCTCCACTGCTTATTAAGTTCCAATTTATAAATCCTGTTGTTTGATAATCCGTCTCGCCAAAAATATTGCTCATGTCAATATCGTTATATATTGTAAATACAGATGGATATCCTAATCCAGGAGAATAATCATCTGTTATAAGTGTGCTCAAAGCAGCCTCAAATGTAGGTCGATCTGTGTAAAAGCTGGGCGTCGCAGCATATGAAAAAGAAGGTATAAGTATAACGCCTGCCATTATCAGCAAAAAAAACAGATTGGTTTTTTTCATTTATGTGCATCTCTCCTTATCAATAGTATTAATAACTGCCAAACGTTAATGATGGATCAGAATTATGCTTAACATGAATAACTAATTAATATGAATTAATTTTTTCTGAATTGATATATGCCATGGGTCATTACGTATGTCAAGTTGTATCAGTAGGTTTATCGAGACAATCACCATATTTTTATTGGAGGGGAATTGCGATCTGCCGGAGCAGGGATAACTCCTTAAACAAACTTCTTTCAACTCTACCCCAAAAACACAACCGTATAATAAATTGTAAGTATTTCCTCATTGCTTTTCTTGTATTGATCCTATTGTCATGCTGATAATCCAAGTATTTGTTTTTTATTGTTCTTGGCGCATCGGCGATGTTGTCAGCTTAGCCGCTTACCTATCATTCGAACCAGTTGATCGAAAACAACGCCTGATATAATGGCGATGCTCCACAGGTCCCATATCCGGAAACAGAGTGGTGTCGGTATGACAACAAGGAGATGGAAACAGTTATCATATTTGTTCCAAGTATGGTGATTTCACTGAGACAAGCATTCCGACGATGACCGTATTGAGAAAGGGGTTTTTAATGGATAGTGTGGCATTGAGTTCTCTATATTATTCGAAAAAGGATAATCAGAACGATCTCGAATAACATAAATCCACGGCAAACAATTCATTGAATATCTCCGTTTAACTGCCGGGATTCCCTGTGAATAGGAATTCGGTTCGCATATTCATAAAAAATATAGACTGTTAAAGATTTTATCGTTAACCACCGGTTTTGCGTTTCCGGGAGGGGATGAATTGTTTTCTATAGTTGCTATCAAAATATTCGCATGCTAATACTTCAACATGCTAAGGTTGGAAATGGTCACCGCGCATCCTTGACGGCTGAACAGGCTGATGAAAAGAATGGAACAGTTTGCCCCCCCCAATCAAAAGAAAGATACCCCTTCCGAGTGGCTGTATGCCCTCGTGGAATCCGCCTTAGACGGCATTATTACCATGGATTGCAGCGGCCGCATTATTGCGTTTAACCCGGCTGCTGAAAAAATATTCGGCTATCACAGCGACGAGGTGATCGGCCGTCTGGTTTCTGAAACACTCATTCCCCATTCACTCCAAAAGGTCCACGCAAATGGTCTTGCCCATTTTCTTGCCACCGGCAGAAAAGAGATGATCGGCCGCCGGGTGGAAGTCACTGCCATGCGGGCGGATCAATCCGTTTTTGCCGCTGAGCTTTCGGTGATTTCAGTCAATTCCAGGAATAAACCGGTTTTTATTGCCTATCTTCGGGATATTTCAGCACCGGAACATCCTGAAAATGAAAATCTGCAATATGCCATAAACATCAAGAAAACGCTCATGCAGTCTATTCTTGCCGTCTCACGGATCATCGAGATTCGTGATCCCTATACGGCCGGCCACCAGCGCCGGGTGGCCCATCTGGCGGCCGCCATGGCCAAGGCATTAAACTTTTCACATGAGCGGATTGACGGGGTTTTTTTAGGCGCACTCATTCACGATATCGGCAAGATCGCCGTACCGACTGAAATTTTGGCGCGCCCCGGAAAGCTTCTGGATGAGGACATCAATTATCTGCAAATTCACTGCCGCAAGGGCCATGAGATTCTGGAACCGGTCAACTTTCCCTGGCCGGTGGCCGAAATTGCGCTCCAGCATCATGAGCATATGGACGGATCAGGATACCCGCAAGGGCTGAGAGATGAAGAAATCCTGCTGGAATCGCGCATCGTTTGTGTTGCGGATGTCGTGGAATCCCTGACAGCCCATCGTCCGTATCGTCCGGCATACTCTTTGGAGGAAGCGCTGTCATCGATACGCACGATGACGGGGGAATGGTATGACCGTCAAATCGTGACCGTTTGTAACGATCTGTTTAAAAAAGGGTACAGCATTGATGCCATCGATATGGATGAGTTGGCCTGGCTGTCATCATTGTAATACGGTTCGGTTTATTGTTGTCGCCGCCCGGCCTTTCGCAAAGGTTTCAGGTTTAATAAAAGCCAAACGTAGATTTGACCCCTTTTAAGCCAGTAATCGTTTTTCTGTCCGGAGACAATGACTGGCAGGAATTGGACAATCAACATACGGCAGCCGGTTTTCAAGTTTTCGGAAGGTGTCCTGTCCGTTCATTTTTTCTTAACCAGCGAAGCAAATATCATCAGACCGATAAAAAGAGGAAGAAGTAGTGACGAACCTGATGCCTGCTGTTTTTGTTGGACACGGCAATCCCATGAACGCGCTGTCTGAAAATAATTTTACCAGGGGATGGGCTGCCATTGCTCAGTCTGTTCCGCGCCCCAAAACCATTCTTTCTGTGTCCGCCCATTATTGCATTCCTTTTTCTATGGTGACTTCAAACCCTGATCCTCCGACGATTCATGATTTCAGCGGTTTTCCGGAAGAGCTTTACCATGTAAAGTATTCTGCACCCGGAAGCATCGCACTTGCCCGGCGCGTCAAAGAACTGCTTAAACCTGATTTGGTCCGATTTGATGAAAGCTGGGGACTTGATCATGGAACCTGGTCAGTGTTGAAACACATGTTCCCGGATGCCGATATTCCGGTGGTTCAGCTGAGTATCGATGAGACCCGGTCTGCCATATTCCACTATGAAATGGGGAAACGGCTCATGCCATTGCGGGAAGAAGGTGTTTTGATTCTCGGCAGCGGAAACATCGTTCATAACCTGGCAGCTTATGACTGGAAAAATAGGGACAGGCATCCTTTTGAGTGGGCGATGCGATTTGAAGAGTTCGTTCGGCAGATGCTGATTCAAAGAGACCATCAACCGCTGATTAATTATGAGCAATTTGGCAATGATGCAATGATGGCAGTCCCGACACCGGACCATTTCCTGCCGTTTCTTTATGTTCTCGGCCTGCACAGGCACATGGAAAAAATCAGCTTTCCGGTGCAGGGTATCGATGGCGGATCTGTCTCGATGCTTGCGGTCAGCGTCGGTTGACATCGGTATGCAACGTATCTGAAACAAATTCTATTGCTTGGTTATCTCAAAAGGCAA
>JAHECJ010000350.1 GCA_024641805.1 Desulfococcus sp. | reverse complement strand
GGCTTTAATGCAAACCAGGCATAGGCACCGACAATCAAGCTGATCATAATTATAAGCATCAGCAGTGCCTTCATCGACGCGGCCAAAAAGCCGGATCTTAAACCGATCTTTTCAAGCAAAGCTTTCTGCTCATAATAAGAATATCCTTCAAATAAAGCGGTCCATCGCGTACTGACCGCGTCCCAGCCTAACCGGAGCTGTTCAATAAACCTGGAGAAAGACCCGAGGTATCCCTGTCCCAAGAAACCAGGCAGATCTCCCGGGGCCAGCGCACCTTGAATCCCTTTGGAAATTCTTTCCGGGGCGACTGCCGCTGTCGGGTCCTCACGATACCAGCCGTTTTCCGGATGCCAGATTTCCACCCAGGCATGGGCGTCGGACTGGCGGACGATCAGGTAATCCCCATAAGGGTTAACCTCGCCGCCCTGATATCCTCCGACAATCCGGGCGGGAATACCAATTGACCGCATCATAAAAGCAAATGCCGACGCATAATGTTCGCAATATCCTTTTTTGGATTGAAAGATAAAATCATCCACTGAATTTGCGCCTAGAATCGGAGGCTGAAGGGTATAGGAAAAACCGCCGGTTCTGAAAAAATCAAGTACCCGTTCCGCTTTTTCATCAATCGTGTGGGCATTTTGGGTAATCTGAGCCGCCAGCTCCCGGGTTTTCGGATTAACGCCTTCCGGGAGGCGGGTCAACTTTCGAAGCTCCCAGGCGTTTTCTTCCGCAGTATGATAGCGGGTGTTGGATGTCATTGAATACTGAAATCTCACGGTGACCGCCCGCCGGGTGCGAAGGGTATAGTCCCTGTAAAAAATTGCAGAAGGCGGAATTGTTGCAGGCAGATCAAGGGCAAACAGCCATCTGTTATTATGAGGTTCCAGTGTTACGGAGTACGAAACAGGATTTTGGCCTTCCGGCGGAGTATGCCGTTCCTGGGTCTGCTTTTCAACATGCCATGTCCGGCCGTCAAAATTTTGAAATACAATACCGCGCCAATAGAGCAAATAGGCGGGTGGAATGCTTTTTTCAAACAATACCCGAAAGGTCACATCATTATTTTCCACGAGGTTTGCCACGCTGCCTGGCGACAGACTGTCTGAAAATCCACTTTTTGCTGCTCCGGTCAGAGACAATCCGAACAGGCTGCCTTCAATTCTTGGAAACAAGAGAAAAAGCAGAACCATCAGCGGGATAGCCTGAGCCATGATCCGGGCCGAAAGCTTGAGATTGTCTTTGAACCGGCCGGTTGAATCGTTGATCCGGACCAGCACGGCGGTGGTAATTCCGACGGAAAGCAGCATATACATGGTGATCAACAGTGTTTCCGAAAGAAAAAGACTGGTAATGACGATAAAATAGGCCAGAAAAACGGTAATCATCCGGTCGCGATGGGATTTGATTTCAAATGGTTTCAGCGCCGCCATCACGGCCAGCAAGCCGAGATATGCGTTTTGATCCAGCCGGCGGCTATAAGTGAAGAGCAGGCCGATAATACCGATTACGGTCAGCATACGCCGGATGATTATCCCAGGCTGGGGCCACTTCAATTTAAACGACAGCAGCAGATATCCCCACATTAGCGAGCACCAGAAGATAATCCAAAGGGGAAGCCGGCCGATGTGCGGGAAAATGGCAACAATCAGGGCGGTCAGGATGGGGAGGATAGTTTTATAGGGTTCGTTCATCAGTCATTTAATCCGAATACGGCCAAAGCCTTCAAACACAAATGTTTGTGCCGTTCACCCTTATCCGGCGCAATGGTCCGACCGGGAAGCTTCAGTCCATATTCCGCATTCATGTTATGGGCCTTGAGCACCATATCCGTAAGTCGAGACAGCCGATATTCCCTATTCGCATCCCTCAAATCATCATAATCCAGCATCACCGAAGAGCCGCCGGGACCGGAAAATTCCTTGGTAAACACTCCGAGCCCACGGGAAAGGCTTTTCCATGAAATTCTACCGACCTGATCGCCGGGTTGATATTGCTTCAAACCGGAAAAATCATCGGCGCCGCGCTGCATCGGAATCCCGTCTAATTCTTGCCCTGCCTGCCGACCGCTGAACCCGATTGAACCGGTAATTGGTTTCGGATAGACCACATACGAAACATCGGGCGTTATTACTGTCCATGCCCTGAACAGTCCTAAAGGATAGCGGGTCCAGACCGTGATACGCCCGGACCTGAAAATCCCCCGAAGCCGCGTGGGGCATTTAACGGTTATGGTTTCATCTGTTTTAGCAAATATATTTTCAATTGCCGGATGATCTTTTTCAATCATAAACCCGATGGCCCTTCGATGGCCGGATTTTGAACGAGCCACCACCCTGAACAGGGCCGTCTTTTCTGCAAACACCGGTTCCGCTGAGATGGAAAGAATTTTGATGCCCAGCAGATTTCGATAAGTGTGAATCATTGAAACCAATGAAATACTCCCGAGGAGAAATACCAGCAAAAATCCGAGATTGTTATTGTAGTTGATGGATCCCAGTAGCATTGCAAACAGAATCAGAAGAAATAAAAATCCGTAGGCCGTGGGAAGTATGTAGACATGGTGGCGATTAAAGATCAATGGCAGGGTTGCGGTTTTTCGGGCAGGAGCGTTCTTTTGTTCGAAGGGGTTTCTCAAAGCGGCACCGGAACCTCTGCAAATAGTTCCATAAGCTGGTTTTTCGGTATTTCTAGCCCTTCAGTTCGGGACCGGAGACGGTGACCCGTCACCCAGGGCAGCACAACCTGCAGATCTTCCGGAATCATGTAATCTCTTCCCTGCAGATGGGCCCATGACCGGGATGCCTGCTGCAGGGCAAGACCGGCTCTCGGCGACAGACCAACATGGAACATAGGGGATGTCCGCGTAAAATGAATAATATCCTGCAGATAATCAATAAATGTATCGGATGCTCGCACCTGGCTGATTTTCGCCTGAATACCGAATACATCACCATGCATCATGCAGGTGTCCATGGCATCCAATACCGATTGAGCCCCTTCCCCGGTTAAAATCCTTTTTTCAGCCGCACGGTCAGGATATCCAAGTTTGATACGCATCAGGAATCGGTCAAGCTGAGACTCGGGCAGCGGAAACGTGCCGGCGTGTTCCAGAGGATTTTGGGTGGCAATCACAAAAAAAGGCTGCTTCAGCACCCGGGTTTCCCCCTCGATGGTCACCTGCTGTTCTTCCATGGCTTCTAAAAGCGCGCTCTGCGTTTTGGGGGTGGCCCGGTTGATCTCATCGGCCAGAAGAACCTGGGTAAAAATCGGACCGGGATGGAAATGAAAAGTCCCGGCATTCTGATCAAAAATGGATACTCCCAGTATATCGCCGGGCAGCATATCACTGGTGAACTGAATCCGCTGGAAATCAAGTCCCATACATTTGGCCAGCACCTTGGCCATGGTGGTTTTTCCAATTCCCGGCAAATCCTCGATCAGCAGATGCCCTCTTGCAAAAAGACAGGTGAGGGCCAACCGGACCTGGGGTTCCTTGCCGATTAAAACGCTGCTGATCTGTTTTATAATAGATTCAAATTGTTTGTTCATCGGGCAGCCATCTTTCAATCACTTTAAAAAGGCAGAGAACTGAGGTTTTTTTTGGTTAAGTATCACTTAGATAAATTTTCATGTCAAGAACAGCAACAATCTAACGGGAAAGCTCCAAATGATACGAATACTGAATATGCTAAAGCGTAGCCCCGACAGAATTTAAAGGACATCCCTGCTGCAAAAGGAAAGCAGGTACACCCAATCCTGCGAATGACGATTATCATTTCCGGTTTATCAAAATCAGACCGCAAGAAGTGTTTCCGGCGATCCGCCGTACCACATTTCCAATCGTTTTTTGTCGTCGTCCCAAACGCTGAAGCCCCAGGACCAAAAGATCAGCTTCTTCAGCCTGACGGATGATTTCATCAATGGGTTGGTCGCTCCGAGTTACAATGATCCGGGCAGCGTCTATGCGCTCATCTTCGGCCAGGTGGT
>JAHECJ010000349.1 GCA_024641805.1 Desulfococcus sp. | reverse complement strand
TTTCATTGATCACGTCATTGACCATTTCCAACTTTTCCTCATCGGAAAGCGTATGGAAATCCTCTGTGAGCATTGCCGCCGTGAGCAGGGTATTGTTGAGCGGATTATTCAGCTCATGGGCAACGCCTGCCACCAGCGTACCGATTGCCCTGAGTTTGTGTGATTCCAGCAGCACCTTATGCTTATGGTCGAGTTCCTTGATCATATGATTAAATGCTTCAGCCAGTTTTGTGAACTCGTCCTTATATTTACGTGCCGGCAGGATGGGGGAAAAGTCCCCTTCGCCGATTCGTTTGGTATAGTCCATAAAACGATTCAGGGTCAGCAGCAGCTGCCGGGTTAAAAATATCAAAACAAAAATCATTAAAACAAATAATGCGGAAATAAAATACAGGGGCACGCGTTTGGCCAGTAAGAACATTCTCGTGGCTGAATTTCGTTCTTTTTCCACAAATTCACCGCCAAACGAAACCATCTGGCTGCCGAACTGCCGAAGCATGGGGACGATCAGCTCTTTTTCCTTATCCGTTTTGGAGCTTCCGAGCAACACCAGCTGGTCGTGATATTTTGACATATACGTGACCATTGTCTGGAAATGATCTATCCCAAGAATTTTTTCTATCTTTTCGCTGTTTTGCGTCAAAATTGCATTTGCTGTTTTCAGATGCTCCAGCGCATCATCCAGATCGGTGCGGTACAATAGATAGTTTTTCTCAAACCGGCGGGCCTGCTGAATTTCAACCATATAATTATCCGCGATTTCAAGAAATTCGATTTTATTTTCTAATTTTGTGAGGATCCAGTACGACCAGCCGGTCACGGTAAAAGACAAAATAAAAAAAAGAGAAAAAGAAACCGCTACTTTTGCCCGGATGCTGATGGAGGGACGCTGGCGGAGCGGAATGTTCTCGGGGTCATTGCTGTAATTGATATCCGGATCATTAATATCGGTTATATGAAGGTCCATCAGGGTTCATTTTTCCTTAATCAGGGTTAACGCGTTATGATTACATATCATATAATCATCGCCCATTCTCTTCCCTCTTATATCTTCCGCCGGATGCATTGTAAAAGATTTTTGAGATTCTTTGATATGGATTTACGAGTACGTGATTTATGTGTTTGAGACCTTAAATTCAGATGTCGGGTGTCAGGTTTCAGTTGTGGGAAACGAGAAATACAACTGAAACCTGACCACTGAGATCTTAAATCCAATAAATTTTATCTCTTCCGTTGCAGACTACCCGAACATCTCAAATTGTTCATTAAGAAAATAATCCGCATACAGTTTGATGGCGGCATCGCTTTTAAGGGCTGCGTCCAACTGCCTGGCACAGACCATCAGCCGTCCGAGGAATTCAAGAACCTTCTCGGAATCTTTCTGCGGGTAACGCCTGAACCAGGCTGTCACCAGGTCTTCGCTGCGGTCCACCCCGAATCCGTATTCGCGCAGGACCCGTTCCAGAAAACGGGCGCGCCTTTTTCTGTTTTCATCGCTGGCTCCGCCGCCTCTGAACCGGAAGTGTACATGATTGTGTTCCGTGCCCGGCCCCACCATAGCATCAACCATTGCGTAATGGTAAGCAAACCGAGCGTTTAAATTCATATAGTCTTTTGCAATGATCGCATAATTCTTGTCTGAAGCGCGACGCGGTCCCCGGTTCCCGCCAAGGACCGTTTCTTTGAAATCCGACGGCATCCCCCGCATTTCTTTTTCCCACCGATCGGGCCAAAACAGTCTTTTATCTGAGATACCCTGCCACAACGCTCTGAATGGAACGCTCCCCACATTTTCCGGGGCCACTTTTTTCACATCCTCCGGCACGGATCTATCCAGATCGATCAATTGAAATTTAATGGGCAAACCGGTGACCAGTTTCCTGCTTTTCTTATGCCAGCCCCGGTTTTCTTTGTCCCCGAAACCGAACATGGAACGGACGGACATTTCATGCATGAACCGGAGCGTATCATGAACGGACTGGCAGTATTTTGCTTTAAACGACGAGGCATCCGGGTCCAGGAGATTCAGCCCCAGGACAAGATCAAAGAGCGGACCGGACTTTTTCTGGTGCCGGTTTCCGGCAGCAATTCGGGCAAGCACCCGATCCCGGATACCGGGCCATCTTATGCCGGCATACACGGTTCGTTTGGTCGCATTCATGCTGATGATATTTTTCTCAATCAGTATTTTTGCATTTTTCCCGACCCTGAAAATGCACGGCACGGAAAATTCACGAACCAGGGTTGCCAGATGGCCCACCGGGTTGCCTTCCATCACCAGCAGTGCGGCTATTTTCGGCAGGATTGACGCCAGCTCCGGCCGTGGATGCTCCACCAGCACGATTGCCCCTTCCGGTACATCCGCCATATCTGCCCCCATCGCTAAAAATCTTACCGGCCCTTCGGCCCTGCCCGGAAATATCGTAATCCCGCCTTCTATGATCGGCAGGGCGTCTTTCCGCACCGTCGGCTGGCCCATGGCCGCATCATCCAAAAGGGGGATGTTTAACTGACGCGCCTGTAAAAACCGAACCTTGCCGTTTTTATCCACTGCCCATTCAATATCGAGCTCATGACCGAATTTATCCACCGCCCGGTCGGCGATTTCCGCAATTTCCAAAATTTTCTCATTAGGGATGTAATCCACCGCCTTGCTGTCCCCGATATCCCCGGCAGCCGTCATCATCCGGACGATTTTGGGGGAAGGCCTCTTTGAAACCACGAAAGTATCAGCCTGCATCTCGCCCTTGACCATCCGGTTGGCCAGACCCGGCACGGCACTGATCGTCATTTTGCCGGAGCCGGGATCTTTGATGTCGGATGTGTACACCACTCCGGCGGCGGATGGATCCACCATGGGCATGAAAAGCACCGCCATTGGCGTGTCAACTTCCCTGAAATTATTATGTATCCGGTACCTGACGGCCCGATCCGTAAATCGGCTGGCCAGCACATGCAGGTAGGCGGTGACGATATTTTCTGTCTTAATCTGCAGTTCACTGTCAAACTGACCGGCAAATGAATGGCTGCCGTCTTCGCAGACAGCCGATGACCGGACAGCCCACAATCCATCGGGAAATGCCTGCTCAAACATCGCGGCCTGCTGTTTTATAGCTTTGGCAATTTCTTTGCTGACGATGGCTTCCCTGATCATCCGTCGGATGGTCTGTGTCCGGGATTGAAACTGCGCCTGATCTTCAGTGACATCCAGGTTGTTCAACAATATCCGGATACGGTCATGAAGATTGTTATCTTCGATGACCCGATTGTATGCAGCAGTAGTGACGACAAATCCCGGAGGCACCAGGTCCTTGAAGTATTTAAAGAGGCGCCATGCGCCGAAAGCCTTTCCGCCAACCATTATCGGATCGGGAGCAGCCGGGTCGTCCAGTCTTAAGACAAGCGGCTGATCTTCGTCAGGCTGTTCATCGGCAAACAGTCTGTCTGCTTTATTCCTGAGTTGAAAAATGACTTCATACAGACCCGAATAGTGGTCCCCGGTCATCAGGTTCAGTTCCTGGGCCATCAGCAGGGATTCAGTGATCAGCCTCTGGATCGGGCGCTTGATCCGTTTGTCATAATGACGCATATGGTTTAAGTCTGCTTCAAGATCACTTAAGATCTGGAGCGCACTGCCGTTTTTGTTCAGCAATGACCGAAGTGTTTCATAGCGAAATCTGAAATTAAACTCCTTTTCAGAACCCGCGATATTTTCCGGATGAGTAGACATTTTGATCCTCCATCATCAAATATTGTATAAAATCAGGATCTCAGTTCTTTGGAAGCGCGTTCGATAATTGCGCGCAAATCCGCCGGCTTGAACGGTTTGGCAATAAAATCAAACGCGCCTTTTGACAGCGCTTCCCGGGCAATTTCAACGGTGGCATAACCGGTTATAATAATGACTTTTGTGCGTCCCGATGTTGCGAGAATATGCTCCAGGATTTCAATCCCGTCGATTTTTTCCATACGGATATCCGTGACGACAATAT
>JAHECJ010000348.1 GCA_024641805.1 Desulfococcus sp. | reverse complement strand
GAAGACCAGCAATGTGGACAGTATCAAAACCGTTTTTTTCATATTATTGTCAGATCCTTAAGTCCATGATAGTAGTGTGTTTAAGCCTCTTTTTGGGGAGATCTTTTGCCGAAACGACAGATTTTGATTCGGGCCAAGGCCGCAGCGCTTTTGAAACAGGAAGCGTAGTCGTTTTACGCTGAGGATTTCAAAAGCGCGAGAACGCCGGCCAGGATCAAAAGATGCCGTTTCGAAACGAAATTATTTGTCATGACATGTTAAACACAGCGACGATCCGGAATTGTCCTTTACCAGCAGTTTCGTCCCCGGGGCCGCCCTTGTATTATGAACATCATGGCAGGATGAACATTCCATTTTGCCTTGAAAGAGCATATCATCATGAATGGTTCCCGAACTGCCGACCAGCCCTGAAAGCTTGGTCGACGGATCATAGAGTTCTCCATCTTTAATTGCCAGCGAGTCGTCATAAACAAAAGAAATCGGGTGATCATTTCTCAGATCGGTGCCAATCAAATTTTCACCGAAAAGGTAAATTGTTCCGCTTGTGATATCCCCATAATTTTCAAGCGCCACTGTTCCGTCATGGCACGAAAGGCAGATTTTCGAAATCCCGCTCGGCTGGCTGCTCACATCCGCATCCATGGTAGGGGAGTCATACATCGTGTAGGTCGCTATGGACATTTCATGGTTCCAAAGCGGAGCAGGCAAGGGCTTTGTATTATGAGGCGTATGACATGGTTTGCAGATCTCCCCGCTTTCATTCCATAAATAGCCTCTAAAATCATGGGCAGACCCTACAATTGTTCCTGCCAGTGCCACGGATGAAAAAATAAAAACTAAAATCAACACTACGGCCGGCGTTTTTTTATTCATAATCAAATTAGTCAGCATCTCTACCCTTTAATAACGAATTATCATGGTTAACTAAATAGGCCTTATTGGTTCTAATCCCCCAGCGCAATCGTTTTCGTCCCGCCACGAAGAGTCGCTAATGTTAATTATCATACCGAAATAATTTAGCAATTCTTCTGTTATATGACAAGGACTATTTTCCTGCCCGAAGCGTTTAATGGATATGCAGCGCCTACATTTGATGACATTCCTTGCACATGTTTTCATCGAGACGATGCCGGTATTTGCTGCCTGCCCCCTTTGCACCGGGCCGGTCATCCGGGATGACCCCTTTTTCGTGGGGGTTATGACAGGTAATACATGTCATCTTGCCGTTTTCATCTAGAGGAAGTCGTGTATTATATTTCTTTTCCATGGCCGCCATCCGCTTCAGACCATCCGCGGACGGTTTGATCCCCATATGGTCGGCATTCCCGGAATGATTACCGGCAATATGATGGCACCGGCGGCACATCACCTCGATATCCCCGATAAACTTGACTTCCTTAAAGGTTGCATGCTTCTCGTCCGGTTTTTCAAGGTGACAGACCAGACAGCGGTCTATAATAATTTCACCTTTGTCATTTATCTGACGATGAGGATCAAGCTTTCCATAATTTTCCTTAGCATGACATTGATAACAAAAATCCGTCCGGCTCGGATAGGGGGCTCCCCGTAAAGAATTCCGGTCAAACAGCCGCTTCCGGCACTGCAGGTAAATATTGTGACAGGTAATGCATGAAAGCTTTCCGTTTTCCAGCGGAAAACCCGCCGGGATTCTTTTGGCTTTCTCCGATGACGGCTTTATATCAACGGGATGTATGTAGTCAGCCGGAGATACGGCATGACACCGGCACAACTCCTTATAGTCTCCCCCGAACTTCAGGTTTGGGCTGCCGACGCCTTCAACGGGTATTTTTTCATGGCATTCATTACAGTATTTACCGGTATAATGAATATTGGTGCTCGGGGATACGGCATCATTTTCAAATTTGAATTTATTCCCGATCGTCTTTTCTTCTGAGGCACTATCCGGCGAATCCGCAGAGACTGCATTCTCATGACTGCCTTCCGTTCGGACGGATTTGCAGGAAAGGATCAGCAGACAAATCATTGCGATTATAATCAGCCGGATATTCATCATACGGGTATCGTTGTGTTCATGGGTGAACAAATGACCATCCTTTAAAATCAATGTGTTTCTTTTTTCCGATCACTGAGCTTGTGGAAATACTTGAATTTATACAGTGAGTCAATCCCATGGCAATCCTTGCACACCCGTTCGGGCAGCTTCGGCCGCAAAAAGCTGGAGGTGGCATCTCCTTCCGTGTTGACCGCCTGGCGCTTGCTGAGGTCATCGCCCGACCAATAGTGCGGGTCATGACATGACGGGCATGAAATATTGCCCGTTTTTACAGGCACTGCAGTTTTTTTATCAAAAAGCATAAACACCGGTTCCGGCCCCATGATATTTTTCCACTTGTCGACAAATATGGTTTCCGGATGAGACGATATTTGAGGCACCTTTTGTGCGGCCACGCCATTTTCAGAATGACAGGAATTGCACATCCGGGCCGTCACACTATCACCGGCGCCCAAGTTCCGGGCCCACAAATTGATGCTTTCTCTGCTGTTATGGACGAGATGACATGCGCCGCATATACCGGATTCAAATGGCGTCCTTCCGGCCTCATTTTTTGAGGCAGGCGCAGTTCTGATAAGGTTATGGCCCGTTTGTTTTATTCCGGCCTTATCTTCGTGGCAGCAGGTACATAACTCAGAGGATGGCGCGCTGTCGATTCGCAAAAACCGATTTAAAGGACGCCCCTCGATCAATACGGAATCACCGTTTTCCGATTTAACGGGAGAGCAACGATGCGGATCATGACAGGTATAGCAGGTCATGATCCCTTTATCCGTCAGTTTTCCGGAGGCATTAAAAAGCGGCAGCTCGGGTGGACGTTTGCTATCTGTCAGCGGGATATTGACGGGATGGGAATTTCCCCCGATGATCATCTCTGTTGCCAGCCCGCCCTTCTCATGACACGGGGTGCACTGATCGGTAATGCGGATGCCTGTTTCCGTAATGGTCTGCTTACTCCAAAGAAAGCCTTCAGGTCCGCTGTTATGAATATAGTGACAATTCCGGCACAAGCCCGACTCCGGTGCTTTCTGCTTCAATATCCGATTGCCATCCGGAAATACACTGTCAAGGTCATGCCTGGATTTTTCAATCGCAAACTTATCCGCATGGCATGCCCTGCAAATCTCCGGAGAGGACTTTCTTAATAATGTGTTTTTTATCGCCGGTTCGCCATTGTCGACAGGGGGAGGATTTTTCATTTCCGGACCGCCATGCGTGTCATGACAGGTGGCGCACGTCATCTTGCCGTTTTTATCTCTCACGCCGAATTCGTTGAACAACGGCAGGCCCAGTGTTTCATTTTCCAAAACCAGCGCCCGATAGGGATTGGCTCCGGCATTATTGACCGGTTCGGGCAACACGATGCCCACCGGATGGCAATAACCTTCAAGTTTTTCATTTGCCGCAACCGTTCCTTTTGTGTGACAGCTTAAGCACAGGGCCGTTGTCCGATCAACGCCTTCTTTCTCATAAGGCTTCCGGGCCGCCTTATGCGGCAGGTGACAGGCTGAACACGTGCCGGAATCGGCCACGGTTTCGCCTTCAAGATTTTTTTCTTCTTTGGCCGTAAGCGCAAGATTATGCTTTGTTTTTTCTATCCGTTGTTTATCAGTATGGCATCCAAGACATAAATCCGATTCCCGTTCGACCTGTATTAACAGCACTGGCTGTTTGATTTTGTTGTTATGGATTTTATGGCAGGTCTGACAGGTAATGACGCCGTCATATCCCAGCTTGGCCCCTTTTTTTTGAAGTGTTTCCGGTATGGTTGCTAATTGGGGTTTGATATTAAACGCATGGTTGGCGTTTCGCTGGCCCGAGGGTTTGAACATCCCCATCTCCACATGACAATCAAGGCACAAACCGCAATCTCCGGCACCTTTTACCAGATACCCCTCCCGTGGTGCGCCATGCGCCGTATGACAGGTTTCGCAAATCACCTGATTTTTTTGATTCCCTTCAAGGGCACCGCGCATTTTCAGGTCTTGCG
>JAHECJ010000347.1 GCA_024641805.1 Desulfococcus sp. | reverse complement strand
TTTTTAACCATTTAATAAAGTTAATTTCAGATCGGCCTTGTTCATGGAACGATTTAATAATTAATATTGAAAACAAAAAAAAACGGTATTCACCCCTGCTTTAATTTAATAAAAACATTTAAAATACCCTATTAATGAATTCGGGTCAAGAACGATTACGGGTATTTACTATGAAATTCATCGGCGAGGCAATTAATTAAGAAATTGAAAAGGCAGTTGTTTTCCGGAAACGACCGGTTTCGCTGAGACCGGGTGGCTTTTATTAATTTGATAATGATTGGCGATAGATATGTCCGGTTTTGATCATTTCACGGGCATGCGCACGGGTGGCGGCGGTAATTTTTTCTCCGCTGATCATCCGGGCGGTTTCTTCCAGCCGCCCGTCCGGGTCTAGAGGTGTAATTCGGGTGCAGGTTCTTTTGTTTTCTACATGTTTTGATATTTTAAGGTGATGATCGCCAAATGCGGCAATCTGGGCCAGATGCGTGATGCAGATGATCTGGCTCTTGGCGGCAAGATCGGATAATTTTTTGCCGATCACTTCAGCGACTTCGCCGCCGATGCCGGCATCCACCTCATCGAAAATCATAGTGCCGGTGGCGGCATCGCCCGCGGTGATTGATTTTAATGCCAGGACAACCCGTGAGAGTTCGCCGCCCGAAGCAATGTGGGACAATGGTTTAAGTGCCTCTCCCACATTTGGGGCGATCATGAAACAGGCCTGCTCGGTTCCGGTTTCCGTCAGCACTTTGCCGTTATGTATCAGGTGGGGAGAGGTTTTCGCGGTAGCAGCAGTCTCGGTAAAATCGATCTCAAACCGGGTATTCGGCATTTTCAGCGCATGTAATTCTTTTTCGACTTTTTTAGATAAAACAGCGGAAAGATCCCGGCGTCTTGCGGAAAGTTTCTCCGCCAGACCGGACAGTTGGGTGTGCTTTTGGTTGAGGGCCTGTTCTGCCTGCAAAATTCTGTCATCCAGCGTATCATGATCAGCAAGCTCCCGTTCAATGGTTTCCAGGTGCTGAAGGACAGCATCAAGGGAACCGCCGTATTTCCGCTTCAGGCGGTTGAGCTGGTCCAGCCGGGATTCTATTTCTTCAAGCCGCTGTTCATCAAAGGAGATGGCATCGAGGTAGGAAGAGAGTTCACGGGCAATATCGTTGATGCGGAAAGCGGCGTCGGTTAATTCTTCGGCAGGCGATGCCAGGCGGTCGTCGATTCGGGAGGCGGTGTCAAGGTGCCGCTTGATTTCACCCAGTTTTTCTGCAATCGCGCCGTCACCGGTATACAGGGTTTCAGAAACTCCCCGAACAGTTTGATACAGCATCTCAGCGTTTCTCAGGCAGACCTGTTCCTTTTTCAGAATTTCATCTTCATCCGGCAGGATGCCGGCATCTTCAATTTCTTTTTTCTGGAACCCGAACAATTCAATCTGATCGAGCTGTTTCTGTCGGGAAGCCTTTAAATGATCCAATTCCTGGATAAGCGGCAGCAGTGCATGATAACATTCATGGACTTGAAGCCGAATCGGCATAAGATCTCCGAACTGGTCCAGAAGCAGCAGGTGCTTCGATTCATTCAGCAACTGCTGATGCTCGTGCTGGCCGGAGATGGCCGCAAGGTTTTCCGTGATTTTGTCCAAAAGCTGCATCGTGGTGATCCGGCCGTTGATATAAATCCGGTGGCGGTCATTGCTCGAGATAATCCGTCGGATTAACAGTTCCCCAGACGATTCAATGCCCTGGCTTCGAAGAATTTCCATGGCGCCGGACGCTTCCGGAGGGTGAAACAGCGCTTCAATTTCAGCCGCTTCCGCGCCGGTGCGGATCATTTTGGATGTTGCACGGCTTCCCAGCAGCAGGTTGACTGCATTGATAATGATGGATTTCCCGGCGCCCGTTTCTCCACTCAGGATGGTGAGCCCTCCCGAAAAACGGATGGTCAGATCATCAATAATGGCAAAATTTTTAATGGAAAGTTCAGCGAGCATGTGGCATCCGGCAAGTATTATTTTTCGATAAGAGATGATCCGCGCACGGGGCGATGGTGTTGATTATGCCGATCAGGTTCTGTTCAAGGACCGAATACGAATAAAACCGCCGGGCGAGATCATAGTTATGGCGGGTCATGTTTTCGCATGTCAGGGAATTTTTCAACACATTTTTTGTCTCTTCCACCGCTTTCCGGGTGACAAACCCGTCCAGTTCAATCACGTTGAACCCTTTGGGTTTTATATCTAAGGCATAAATGGAATAGGTGTTTACCACAATGGGTTTGCAGAAATAGATCGCCTCTAAAAACGCGTTGCCGAACCCTTCGATGGTGGAAGGATAGGTGACCAGATCGGCATGGGGATAGACATCTTCCAGTGTATAAATCTTTTTTCCGTCCCTGGTCATGCCCCTTTTCTCGTCAATGCGTTTGGAGACAAAAATCGTATTCACATTTAAGAGTTTTGAATATTCCCGGAGACGATTTTCATAGTCATATCCTTCATCGCCGGATGCATGGGAGATAATCAGTTTTGCTTTGAGGCCCAGCCGGTTCACCAGCTCGATGGCATGTTCAATCCCTTTTCGTTTAATGACCCGGGTGGGCTGAAGGATAAAGTATTCATCATCTTCCACTCCAAAAGCCTGCCGGACATCCGAGGCATAATCGTCAACCGGCGCCGGTGGATTGTCAAAATCCATGACATTCGGCACGATGGATGATGAGATCCCGGTTCTTAAGCCCAGCTGGTTGCCGGCCGATGAATTGATGACCACGTGATGAATGGCCGGAAGATGCGGGGGGAATGCCGTATTCAAATAGTCCCATGCCGCGTTGGTGAGAAAATGCGTCCGTTCCCAGAAAAAGTCATGGTGATGGGCGATGACCGGCATTCCGGTTTCCGCGATAACTTCGGTCAGGGCCAGGCCCAGGGGGATATTCAAAGGAATGGTCAGTGCGTTTTCGGTGATGAGCAGATTAATGCTGAACCTGTTGATGAATTGATACAGGCCATTTTTAAGTTCTTCTTTTACTTCATGGACTCTCTGGGTGGTGGACCGCTTGCGGATGCGTTTGCCAAAGCAGTCCTGGTAAATTTTTCGAATTTCCGGGTGGGTGAAATGGGCTTTTTTTGACAGAAAAGAAATTTCCGGGTCGGTGTCGAGTTCTCCGGCAAAATAAAAACACTTAAAATTTCGTTTTTCTAAAACGTTTGCCCACTTGAACGATTCAAGGGATACACCGTCCGTGCCGGCAAAACGGGTGGAAACAAAACCAATACGTTGATGGGTCGAGCAAAAGAAACAGGTGCAATTTTCCTGATGGCTCATTCTATTCATCCTTTAACGCAGGTCATCCTTCCAAAATGACTTTTCAAGACTCGCCGGTGAAGAGAGATATTTTTAAAACCTGAAATGAATTTTGAATATATATTCCCAAAATCAATGTCTTGAAAATAAATTGACTGCCTGCTTGAAGAATAATACATTAACTGCCATTTATTATAGAATGATAATTAAACTTGTCAAGAAAACAGGGGCCTGCACAACCCTTCAATCACCAATATCATTTCGAGTTAAAATAATTATGGATTCAGCACATTATGCACGCATAACAGAGCCGGAACATCACCTGTTTGGGGGTGTAAAGGCCGAAGTAAGAAATGTTTTTATCGATGACAGCGTACGCCTGGCGCTTACACGGATTAAACCGCGTAAAGAAAAGGCATTGTCGTTTCCGGTGATTTTAATTCACGGCACCTTTTGCAACCGGAATTTCTGGGTATCCGCCAAAGGAATCGGTCTGGGGGTGTTTCTGGCGGACCAGGGGTTTGACGTATGGATTCCGGAACTCAGGGGGCATGGCCTTTCGCCCAAGGGAGAGGATTTTTCAAGCATTACGGCAGAAGATCAGATCCGGTATGATTTACCGGCGATTTCAGATGCCGTGTTTAGTGTGACGGGAACGCCGGCTTTCTGGATCGGGCATTCTTTCGGCGGAATTTTTATTCTTGCGGCACTTTCGGTAAACTG
>JAHECJ010000346.1 GCA_024641805.1 Desulfococcus sp. | reverse complement strand
CATCGAGCTTTCCATATACGACGGTATCCCCCATCTCATCACACCGGTGGTCACGGATTCCAAAAAAGCCACCAACGCACTGTTCTGGGCGGTCCGGGAGATGGAACGTCGGTACGAACTCCTTTCCGAAAATCAGTCCCGAAACATCAAGCAGTACAATTCAAAAATCGAAAAAGACGACGGTACGGAAAGCCTCCCCTATATCGTGATCATCATCGATGAGCTGGCGGATTTGATGATGGTGGCATCCCGGGACGTGGAAGTGGCGCTGACGCGGCTGGCGCAAATGGCCCGCGCCGCCGGCATCCATTTGATCCTGGCCACCCAGCGGCCGTCGGTGGATGTCCTGACGGGGGTGATCAAAGCCAATTTCCCGACACGGCTTTCCTTTCAGGTGTCTTCAAAGACCGACTCCAGGACGATTATCGACGCCAACGGTGCGGAAACGCTTCTCGGCAACGGGGACATGCTGTTTCTGCCACCGGGAACCGCCAAGCTCCAGCGGATTCATGGGGCGTATATATCCGAAGACGAACTGATGAAGGTGATCGAGTTTTTAAAAGAGCAGATGCCGCCGGATTATGACCACGCAATTCTGGAAGCACCGGAAAAGGAATCCGGTAACGGGGGAGACAAGGATTATGACGATCGCTATGATGAAGCCGTAGCACTGGTCACCAAGTCAGGCCAGGCTTCCATTTCAATGATTCAGCGGCATCTTCGGATCGGCTATAACCGGGCGGCCCGTATTGTTGAAATCATGGAAGAAGAGGGGGTCGTGGGGCCGTCCGATGGTGTCAAGGCCCGGGAAGTATTGGTAAAAAATTATGATGAAATGCAGTGATATGGAAACCGATTCCCGGATTTCGAATGAAAAACCGGACGAAGCGCTGATTGACCGGACCAAAGGATTTCTGGATAAAGCAGAAGGCCGGCGCCTGTTTGAGGTCGCACTGGAAGCCGGCAAGCTGGGACCATGCCTGGAAATCGGGAGTTATTGCGGAAAGTCCACGCTTTATCTCGGAGCGGCATGCAGGATAAACGGCAGTATCCTTTTTGCGGTGGATCACCACAGCGGTTCCGAAGAGCAGCAGCCGGGGGAGGGGTACTTTGACCCTGAAACGTATGACATCCGGCAGGGACGAATGGACACATTCCCCTTGTTCCGCGATGCACTCATCAAAGGCGGGCTTGAAAATACGGTAGTCCCGATTGTGGCCCGTTCGGAAATAGCGGCCCGGCAGTGGGCAACCCCGTTGAGCCTGGTGTTTATTGACGGCGGCCACACATTTAAAGCCGCATATACGGATTATAATTCATGGCTGGGGCATATCATGCCGGGAGGATATCTTCTGATTCATGATATATTCAAGAATCCGGAAGAAGGGGGTCAGGCGCCGTATTATATTTATAGGCTGGCACTGTCATCCGGTCTGTTTAAAGAAATGCCCATGACCAAAACCCTGGGTGTCCTGAAGCGGAGGGCGTGCGGGGAATTGCCCGAAAACCTGCCGGTGATTTAAATTTTTCTGTTTATCGCCGTTAATCAGAAAAGTGACACTAAAATGCGATTGATCTTAATTTAAGATGCGTCATGGCAACGACCCCCCCAAAAATTAAAAAGAAAAGTTTTATATATCATATTCATCCCCCGGTTATTCCCGAAAACACATTAAAATTTACGCATACTTGGGGGTTTGGCGGAAGCGCCCTTGTTCTGGTGCTCATGCAGATTGTTACCGGAACCTTGCTTTTGTTTTCCTATTCTCCGACGCCGGAGGCGGCGTATCCTTCCATCATGACCTTGCAGCAGGTGATTCTGTTCGGCAGACTGATCCGGAATCTGCACCACTGGGGTGGTCACTTTTTGGTATTAATCGTCTTTTTCCATATGCTGCGGGTATTTTTCACCGGCGCATACAACAGCCGGCGCAAAGTCAACTGGTGGATAGGCCTGGGACTGTTTTTATGTGTCCTGACCGCCAATTTTACCGGTTACCTGCTTCCCCTGGACCAGCTTTCCTACTGGGCGATTACCATATGCACCGGTATGTTTGATTATATTCCGCTGATCGGCACAGGGATTCAAAAAATCATCCTCGGCGGCACTGAAATAGGAAAAGCAACGCTGTCCAATTTCTTTGCGATCCATGTCGCCCTGGTGCCCGCGTGTCTGACCATTCTGATGCCGTTTCATTTCTGGCAGATCCGCAAGGCCAAAGGCGTCATTTATCCGGGACCGGTCGACACTCCGGGTGGAAATGAAATTTCAAAAGTACCGTCAGTTCCGCACCTGGTGACCCGGGAAGCGGCAATGGCGCTGGCAGTCATCGCTGCGGTTTTCCTTTTTTCAGTGTTGTTCAATGCACCGCTGGCAGACTCTGCCAACCCGGGCTTGAGTCCCAATCCCACCAGAGCCCCGTGGTATTTTTCCGGTTTGCAGGAACTGCTCCAGCATTTTCATCCATCGGTGGCGGTGTTTGTCATTCCCTTTGTTATTGTATGCGGCCTCATATGCCTGCCGTATCTGAATTTTGATAAAGAAGTCGGCGGGGTCTGGTTTCTTTCCCAGGCCGGCCGGAAGATAGGGATCATCTCTGCTGTCACTGCCTTTGTGCTTGCCCCGGTAATGATCGTTTTAGATGAATTTCTTTTTAAGACGATCAAAATATTGCCTGATTGGCCGCCGGTTGTAACCAGCGGTTTGATCCCTGTTGCCCTGATAATGGGGTTTGTTTTTGGTTTTTATCAGATCGTAAAACAAAAATATGGCGCGTCAAGAGAAGAGGGGATGCAGGCGGTGTTTATCCTTTTACTGGTCTCATTTATCGTGCTGACCGTTACCGGGATATGGTTTCGCGGGCCGGGGATGTCCCTGGTCTGGCCGTGGGATCGGCTGACAACTCAAATCGCATGGGTTAAATGATGATTAAAAAAGATCAACTGCAAACAACAGATGAAATTTTTGAAACCCGTCGCGGTTTTCTAAAAAAACTATGGATCGGACTGGGCATCGTGGCGTTGCTCGAAATCGCCGGGACGATTGCGGCTTACCTTTGGCCTGGAAACCGAAAAGCTGACGCGGAACCGGTCGGCAGAATCATTACCGCCGGGCCGGCCGATGACTTTGAGAAAGATTCAGTCACCGCATTCCGGCGCGGCCAGTTTTATCTCGTCCGCCTGGCTGACGGGGGGTTCATGGCACTGTCACGAAAGTGCACGCATTTGGGATGCACGGTACCGTGGGTGGCGTCCGAGAAAAAGTTTATATGTCCCTGCCACTCATCCGTGTTTGATGTCAGCGGGGCGGTTGTACAGTCACCCGCCCCCCGGCCCCTGGATATGTTTGCTGTCATGATTGAAAACGGCATCGTCAAGGTGGGCACCGGCAAAAAGACAAAAAGAAGTGGTTTTGACTCATCGCAGGTGGTTTATCTTTAGAAAAGTAAACAATATTTGGTGATCAGTAACCAGTAACTGATCATTAACCACTAACTACTGAACCCTGAGCCCTGAACACTGATTACCTAAAAATGTCTGACGATCTTAAAAAATGGGAAATCATCGGAGTGATTGCAACGCTCGTCATCGTGCTGGCAATCCCGTTTTATCTGCTCAAGGAAGATATTTTAAAAAAAAGAAGCGCCTCGGCAATTGCGGAGCAGGCACCTGAATTTGTCGGCCGGCAAAAGTGTGTGTACTGCCATAAAGCAGAATATGACAAATGGAAAGGGTCCCATCATGATCTTTCCATGGATGTGGCAAATGATTCAACAGTATTGGGCGATTTTAATGATGCCGAATTTGAACATAAGGGTGTTGTTTCAAGGTTTTTTAAAAAAGATAAAAAATTCTATGTCTATACCGCGGGTCCTGAGGGGAAAAAGGGTGATTTTGAAATCAATCATACTTTCGGCGCCTATCCCCTTCAGCAGTACCTGGTGCCGTTTCCCGGCGGCCGCCTCCAGTGTCTGAGCATTGCCTGGGATGTAGCGAAGAAACAATGGTACCATTTATATCCGGACCAG
>JAHECJ010000345.1 GCA_024641805.1 Desulfococcus sp. | reverse complement strand
ACATTGCGTACTACAGTTGACCCCGCTCAACCCGACGAGGCCGAAAATGAACTTCAAAGGGATCAAACACTGGATTCCATGTTTTCCCTGTATCAGCCTTACCTGAAAAACATTTCCGCCTATGAACCGATCTACTTTCTGGTGGGTACCGATCCCTCAAAAAGCCAGTTTCAATTCAGTTTCAAATACCGGTTTTTGAACCCCGGATTTTCCATTGTCCAAAAATACCACTGGATTCAGGGGTTCCATCTGGCATATACACAGACGTCGTTCTGGGATCTGAAGACACGGTCCCAGCCATTTAAGGACACCAGCTATAAACCGGAACTCTTTTTCCTGACACCGAATCTATTAAAAAGCGATTTCGGCTTTGGAAAACTATTTTTTCAGACCGGATATCAGCATGAATCCAACGGCCGGGGCGAGGATCTTTCCCGGAGCACCAACTATCTCTACTTGAAACCGATCTTTATTTTTTTCACTGAAAAAAATGATTTCGGGATCCAGATCGCCCCGAAGATCTGGACGTATGTGGGAAATGATAATGACACCAATCCGGATTTAAAAGACTACAGGGGATATTTTGATCTCGAAATCAAAGCCGGTATGGCGAACAGCCTGGTTTTATCTTCCCATTTTCGAAGCGCCCAAAAAGGAAGTTCCATTCGGCTGGATTTCACGTATCCGCTGAACAATTTGTTTAAAAATGTCGATCTGTATTTTCAGGTTCAATATGTAAACGCACTGGCCGAAAGCCTGATCGATTACAGGCAGCGCACACGGGAGCTTCGCCTGGGATTTGCCATTGTACGATAAAAAATTCATTGAACGGCGCTAAGACAAAATGAGCCTTAAAACATTCATTCGGGATTCCTATCAAAACTTTATTTCCGATGTGTCGGCACGAAAGCTTAAACACCGGCAGGAAGAACAGTTTTTGAAGGAAGTGAATCAGTTCATCGCGGAAAATTGTTCAAATATGTCCATTGCTTCGGGATATCGCAAAAAGCTGATTCAATCTATCCGTCACGCATTAACTCATATTTCAGGGCTCATTGACCAAATTCCCGGTCCCATTGAACTGGATCCGAAACGATGGGCCGACCAGCCGGTTCTTAATTCCATGTTTTTAAATCCTGAAGAAATTCTCTCCCGACTGAAATCAACCAGAGATTTGAAAGTTTTTTTCGAAACCGCCGGCATACCCGAAACCTTCGCCCTGCTGACCGCTGGAATACATGAAAAATCGGTTTTCACCACGGAAACTACCGGCGAAATGATCCAGCGGAACGTTTCCAGAAAAGCGATCTATTTTGATGACTTTCAGATTCTTGTACCGGCTCATCATATCAATGACTCTAAAGTTAAAATCCAGCATCTGGCATTGATTTCGCTTTGCCGGCAGCCCCTTCGGGAAACAAAAGACCTCCTGGCCTGGAAAAAAAAGCTTGAGGAGCAGCAAAATTTACTCGAGTTTAAATTGACCGCCGAAAAAACAGATACGAACACGGAAGATTTTAAAGAAACAACACAACTTTTGTCGGAAATAAAAACTAAAATCAATACCATTAACAAACAAACCAATGCGACCGGTGAACATCTTGAACGAATCACCCGGATGTTTGAAACCCCTGAAAACTATCTGACGTTAAAAACGGTGATGCTGAAACTGGACTATCTGGGCATTCAGCGGGATTCCACTTCAACGGAAAAGGCCAATGAATTTTCCATTGCCGAATTTCAATTCGGACAATCCCCCAAAAGGGCCGCCGTTTGGGTACGGATAAAACGGGAATCCATATAACCGGATTTTTCGATCAGGGACTTTACTAACGGTTGGAATAATGAGAAAAGATAAAGCACATTGTTTCTTTCAAACTGGTTGATTAATAAATTATCACGACAGAAAGGGAATACTCATGGAAAAGCTGGATGCCATATTCTCACCAACATCCGTGGCCGTTGTCGGCGCGTCATCCACTCCGGGTAAAGTCGGACATGATATTTTTGCCAATATCCTTCGGGGAGGTTATTCGGGCACGCTGTATCCGGTGAACCCCAAAGCGCGGTCGATCCTTTGCGTCAGGACGTATGAGAGTATTTTGAAAATTCCGGACAACATTGATATGGCAATGATTATTCTGCCGCCGAAATTGGCGCTTCAGGCGATAAAGGACTGTGTTCAAAAAGGGGTGAAGGGAATCGTCATTGTATCGGCGGGTTTTAAGGAAGTCGGCGGAGAAGGGGCGAAAATCGAAAAAGAGATCGCCGAAATCTGCCGGAATGCCGATGTTCCCTTAGTCGGTCCCAACTGCCTGGGCGTGATCAACCCGCACCCGGATGTCCGTTTGAATGCCAGTTTTTCAACCCATTTACCCGAATACGGCAATATTTCGTTTATTTCGCAAAGCGGCGCGCTGTGCACGGCGGTGCTCGATTTTGCCCTGGAACGCGGATACGGATTTTCAAAGTTTATTTCCATCGGCAACAAGGCGGGGGTTGATGAATATGATCTTCTCCGTTATTACCACAAGGATCCGGAAACGGATGTCATGATGATTTACATGGAAGAACTCCGCCTGCGGCCGGGTCTGGTGGACCAGGTCAAGCACATCACCTCAGGCCACAAGCCCACCCCCATCCTGGTGATTAAATCCGGCAAGACAGCCTCCGGCGCCAAGGCCGCTTCCTCGCATACCGGCTCCCTGGCCGGGTCCGAGGCGGTATACAATGCCATATTTGATGAAACCGGTATTATCCGCGCGGATACGGTGGACAACCTGTTTAATTATGCCGGCGCCTTCTCCGCCCGGCGGACCCCTGCCGGCAATCGCATCGCCATCATCACCAATGCCGGCGGACCGGGAATTATCGCCACGGACATGACGGAAATGTCCGGATTGAAACTGGCCCGGTTTTCAAAACAAACCGATGCCCTGTTGCATGAGTGCCTGCCGCCCACGGCCAACTTTCACAACCCGGTGGATGTCATCGGGGACGCATCCAGCGACCGTTATGAAGACGCCCTGAAGGCGGTGATCCAGGATGACGGGGTGGACGGTGTTCTGATGATATTGACCCCGCAATCCATGACCGACGCTGTTGGAACGGCTAAAGCCATAGTCAATATTTACCAGGGCACTGAAAAGCCGATTATCTGCTGCTTCATGGGCGTTGTGGATGTGTCGGCCGGCGTCCAATATCTGCAGGCGCATCATGTGCCGGTTTATATGTTTCCGGAAGACGCAGCCCGATCGCTGGGAAAGCTCTATGAAGCGACCCGGTGGCTGAACCGGTCGATAATGCCGCAATATGAATTAACCTTTGACACAAAACGGGCCCGGGAGATCGTTAATGAATTAAGGACTTCCGGAAAGACAATTCTGGGTGAGCATGACGGCAGTGAACTGCTGAGCTGTTACGGGTTTCATTCGCCGCCCCTTGGAACCGCGACTTCTCCCGAACATGCCGGCCGGCTTGCTGAAGAAATGGGCTATCCGGTGGTCATGAAAATTGTATCCCCGGATATTCTTCATAAGATGGACGCAAAGGGCGTCATCCTTGATCTAAAGGATCGCGAAGCGGTGGAAAAAGCCTATACAGACATTGTCAGCAATGCAAAAGCATTTAAACCGGACGCCGAAATTAACGGCGTGCTGGTGGAAAAAATGCTGGGGAAAGGGCAGGAAGTGATTCTCGGGGTCAACAAACATCCGGGATTCGGTCACCTGCTTATGTTCGGGATCGGCGGAATTTATGTGGAACTATTTAAAAATGTTTCTTTCCGGCTGGCGCCCATCGGCCGGAACAATGCCCGCCGGATGATCCGCGGTATCCGTGGATATGAAATGCTCAACGGTTACCGGGGCAAACCCAAGGCGGACATCGAACAGCTGGAAAAACTGATCGTCGGACTTTCCAATCTCGTCACGGATATTCCGGAAATAAAAGAACTCGATATCAACCCCCTGATTGTTCATGAGGAAGGAAAAGGCGCCACGGTGGCGGACATCATCATTGCCTTCGAATTC
>JAHECJ010000344.1 GCA_024641805.1 Desulfococcus sp. | reverse complement strand
GAAAAATTCATTGCCGGAATCTCAGGCTACAACGGACATAACGTGCTGATTTATGATATTGAAACCTTGTTTCCGGAACAGAAGATCAAACACTTAACCGATGAGTTAAAAGCGCTCGAAGGGTCTGCATGATCAGAGATATTCCGGAAAAAACGCTCGAAGAATTGAGCCGATTAATCTCCACCCATACGGGCCTTTATTTTCCCGAACAAAAATGGACTGCATTAAATAAGGGGGTTCAGTCCGTTATCAATGACCTTGATACCGACATTCATCAATTTATCCGCTGCCTTCAGGTCTCACCGCCAAAGGAGATTATCGATTCACTGACCGCCCGGCTGACCATTGGCGAAACGTATTTCCTGCGTGATAAAAATTTCTTCCAGATACTTCAGGATCATATTCTCCGCGGCATCATCGAACATCCAAAACGAAAAACCAAAAAAATTATCTTCTGGAGCGCCGGCTGCGCCAGCGGTGAAGAGCCCTATTCCATTGCCATACTTATCGATCATATGTTTCCGGTTTTAAAAAACTGGGACATTACCATCATTGGTTCGGATATCAACCCGGTTGCGCTGGAAAAAGCGAGGAAAGGTTTTTTTTCCAGCTGGTCCATGCGGGAAACGCCTGAAAAAATCATAAAGAAATATTTTACTCCGGCCGCCGGCAACTATTTTCAAATCGCGCCGCACATCCGGCAAATGGTTCAATTTTCCCAGCTGAACCTGATGGACGGCTATTATCCGGCCGCCCTCAATTGCTATGAACCCATGGATATCATTTTATGCCGGAATGTCCTCATGTACTTTAATGAACATGGCAGAAACAGTGTGATCCAAAAGCTGTCCGGCTTACTGATTGATAATGGCTGGATGATTACCGGTCCGGCCGAGTCCGGATTTGTTAATCTCCCTGAATTTACATCCGTAAGGTTTCCCAATGCGCTGTATCACAGAAAAGGACCTCCCAGAAAAGAATTTGAAACGCCCCGCCCGATCCGGGTGAGCCGGGAAATTATAAACACACGGCCCGCGGCATCCGTTCCGGCGGAGAGAAGAAAGCTCGACCAGAGATACGGGCGGCGGCAAACGGACGGCAAAGCGCCCCCCTCTCCTGAAAAACCGAAGTATGATATGTACCAGGAAGCATTGCGGGATTATAACCTGAGGGATTATTCTCAATCCGTAAAAAAATTGCTGGTGATTTTATCGAAAGAGCAAAACGGCAGCAATGCGTTTTTAATGAAGACGGAATCAATGGTCCTCCTGGCAAAGGCCTATGCGAATATCGGTGAACTTGAACAAGCCAGGACCTGGTGTGAAAAGGCGATCGGCACGGAAAAACTGAACCCTGAAATTTATTATCTTTTATCCACCATTTTTCAGTCGGCCGGTGATATCGAGGCGGCGGTGAAATCACTCAAACAATCGATTTACCTTGACCCGGAATTCATCATGGCTCATTTTACATTGGGCATGCTGCTGCGCCAGAAGCAGATGCCGGGTGAAAGCAAAAAAAGCATGCAAAATGCCTTATCTATATTGGAACTTAAGGATGCGGACGAGACGCTGCCTTTTTCTGAAGGAATGGCAGCCGGAAGATTGATTGAAACGATTAAATCGATGAAAATTAATTGACAATGAACGCACAAATTACTCAAACCGATCTGCTTGCCAGGGAAATACTGAAAAAACGCGCCCAAAAACTGGCAGCCGAAACGTCCCCGGGAAAAAATCAAAATAACAATATGACCGTTGTTGAATTTCGAATTGCCCACGAAATTTATGCACTGGAATTAAGTCGGATCCGCATTATTTATCCCTTGAAAAACCTGACATTTATTCCCGGAACACCTGATTTCATCAGGGGGGTGATCAATTTACGCGGTGAAATTATTTCCGTTGTCGACCTGAAAGTTTTTTTTGAATTGCCTGATCATGGATTTACCAGTTTATCCCAGGTAATCATATTGACATCAGATGAAATGGAATTTGGTATTCTGGCGGATGAAATTTTAGGCGTGACCGAACTCTCAAAAAATGATATCCGGTCGTCTCTGCCCACCCTTACCGGCATCCGGGAGGATTATCTCAAAGGCGTTACCGGAAGCGGCATGGTTGTTCTTGATGACGAAAAACTTCTCTCGGATGGGAAGATGTGTATCAACTTATAATACTAAAATCTTTTTGACTCTGACACGGCAGGAGGAAAATCAATATGTTCCGGTCCATATCCAAGAGCATTATGGCAAAACTGATCGTCCAGTTCTTTATAGTGGGTTTAATACCCATGATTGGAATGGGAACTCTGACCTACTATTTTTCCAAGGATGCGATGGAAAACGAGGTATTCAATCATATTGCTTCCGTCAACAGCATTCAAAAGGTTCAGGTCCTTGAATTTCTGAAAGACCGCATGAAAAACCTCACCCTGCTTTCAAGAACCCAGCATATCCGAACCATGCTGAGCAACAAAACCTACCAGGAAATGAACCCCATTTTCGACTATTATATGAAAGTGTTTGGTTACAGCGATATCATTTTGCTCAACGAAAACGGACAAACGCTTTATTCCGCCGCCAAAAATGTTGAATACGATGTTAACAGCGATGTCAAAGTGGAAACAGAAGCTGTTACAAAAGATCTTTGGGATAAAATCATCAAAACCGAAATCCCAACGATGACAGATATTGTTCAGTATCAGCCGGATGCCGCACCGGCTCTTTTCATGGGCGCTCCGGTATTTGCGGACACCGGCGAAATGAGCGCTGTTTTAATCTGCCAGATCAATGCCACGCGCATTAATGTATTGATCGGCGAACAAACAGGAATGGGGGAAACCGGCGATACGTATATTGTCGGTGCAGATTTGCTGATGCGGTCAAGCTCAAGGTTTCTCGGCAATGATTCCATATTAAAACAAAAAGTGGATACCCAGACGGCAAGACAGGCCTTTAAAAATGAAACCGGCACGGAAAGGGGCAAGGATTACCGCGGTGTAGAAGTCTTAAGCGCTTATTCCCATCTGGGCCTGCCGGCAAAAATCGGCACGGACTTTGATTGGGCGATTATTACAAAAATCGACCAGAGTGAAGCCTTCTCCCTGCTCAACAAATTAAAAATGAATACATTCTGGGGCATGATCATATTCATTGGTCTTGTCGGCATCGTGGGATTTCTGCAATCCAAAATGATCGCCAAACCGATTAATGAACTCTCCTACCGGATTGTCATGTTAAATGACGGCGACTTTACCGCCGAAGTGCCGCTCACCCACCCGAACCGATCCGATGAAATCGGAATGCTGTTAAGAACATACAATGAGGGAAGCCAGAAATTCAGGGGCCAGATGAAAAGCCTTCTGGACGCCACCAATCTGCTGGTTTCATCCATCTCCCGCATCTCCACCACCGCCTCACAGCTCGCGACCAGCGCATCCGAGACATCCAGTTCCATCAGTGAAGTCACCACTACGGCGGAAGAAGTGAAACAGACATCACAGGTAGCAAGTGAAAAAGCGGAGTATGTTGCCCGAAGCGCGGATGCAACGGCAAGGATATCCTACGCCGGCAAACAGGCGACGGACAATACGATGATCGGCATTGAGCGAATCCGGGAGGAGATGAACCATATCGCCGAAAGTACCGTTCAGCTCAGCGTCCAGACCAAAAGCATCGAAGATATTATCAACACTGTCTCGGATATCGCGGATCAGTCAAACATTCTTTCCGTCAATGCGGCCATAGAGGCGGCAAAGGCCGGAGAGCACGGTAAAGGCTTTGCGGTGGTCGCCCAGGAAGTCAAAACACTCGCCAACCAGTCCAAGGAAGCCACCAACCAGGTCCGGGAAATTTTAGGCGATATCCAGAAAGCAACCAGCACGGCAGTCATGGCAACGGAACGGGGGACTAAAACGGTTGCCGAGGCGGTTGAACTTTCCGAACAGGCGGGTGATGCCATCGACCGGTTATCCAACCGGGTCACAGAATCCTCGGAAGCCGCCATTCAGATTACCGCGTCCAACCAGCAGCAGCTTTCCGGCATGGACCAGCTCG
>JAHECJ010000007.1 GCA_024641805.1 Desulfococcus sp. | reverse complement strand
TGTTTGAGGACACGGTGGACCTGTTTGCATATGGGTTGTTCAAAAACGAGGTGGATAGGTAGAAGGTGGCAGGCCGAAGGCATAGACAGGTCGGCTGAAGAGAATACGCCTGTGACTTATTCAGGACTTCGTCATTCAGGTGTCGGGTTTCAGGGAAAAACCCTGCTGATTCCTGAGCACTGAAACCATAAATAAGGACAATGATTTAAGGATTATAGAAGTTCTCATATTAATATTCCGATTCAAAAAATTTACACTTATCCGGTCATTGCGAACGAAGTGAAGCAATCTCAACGCCGAAGGAGATTGCTTCGTCGCTGTCGCTCCTCGCCATGACAGACAAACGGAAATTATTTATGAGAACCACTATAATCGTGCAATTGTTCAAAGCGTTCATCAAATCAACATTCACAACAAGGAGGGAATCATCATGGCCGAAAAAGTAAAATACCTGAGCCCGGAATGGCGGGATGAAGCCGAGCGGCGATTGAAATCGGAGCTGCCGCCGGAGCGAATGAATTTCGTCACCTCATCCATGAGCAATATCTACAAGAATTGCCCGGATGGATCGGAAAGATATCTTTATTTTAAATTTGTCGACGGCAGATTTGAGGAACTGCTCATCGGCCAGGGAGAATCCCCAAAGCCGGAATTTGCCGTTTCAGGCGACTACCAGACCTTTGCCAAAATCACCCGGGGAGAACTCAACGCCCAGAAAGCATTGATGACTCTTAAACTGAAACTTAAAGGGAATATGGTCAAGGCGCTCCGGCTGGCATCACTGGCCGACCGGCTGAACAAGGTGTTGGCCACGATCCCCACCGAATACTAAATTTCTTATGAAAATTGCCCATTTTCCCAATTTCTGCGTTGGGCTCAAATTTTATTCCTCAAAAGACTAAATGTATTCCTCCGGATAAAATTTTCGCCCGCCTTGAAATTTAAAAAATTTTCAAATTTTCATTAAGAAATTAATAAAAGGAGACTTTTTATTATGACAAGCCAAGCAAAAGACCAATATTTTATAGATTTTCCACAACGGATTAAAAATATCCAGGCGGAAATGCACAAGCAAAAAATTGACGTGTATCTGGGCTCACGCTTAAGAACGCTCTCCTGGACCACGGATGCGTTCTTTCCATGGCGCAGTTTTATCGTCATCCCTCCTGAGGGACTGCCCACGGCATTTACCTTTGTGATTGACGCGGCCCGCGCGGCAGATGATTCCTGGCTGGATGAAGACCATGTCTACGGGTTCGCCCCCATGGGCGGGCAGGACCAGATTGAACAGATTTCGGATTTTATCAAGGAAATCCTTGCTTCCGGCAAAGGCCGGGTCGGCGTTGAAAGCGGCATGTCCAATTACCTGCCCGAAGGATGGCTGACCCACTATGAATATAAACAATTCGAAGCGGCTTTATCCGGCTGCGAGCTGGTGAATGCGCACACCATTATCGACAAACTGGCCCTGATCAAGGACACCGGCACGATCAACCGGTTCAAGGAAGCGTCGCGCATTGTGGATATCGGACACCAGGCCGTTTTCGACGCCATTAAGGACGGCGGATACAAAGGCATGACGGAAACTGAAATCGCCGGCATTGCCGCCCTGGCCATGCGACGGGCCGGCAGTGAATGGGAATGGTCTTTTACCGGCGGCAACGAGATCGCCAGCGGCTACCGGACCGGACTTGCCGGCGGCGCCTGCACACCGGCATCGCGGCGCAAGATTCAGGCCGGCGAACCCCTGATGGTGGATATTCATGCCACGTTTAAATTGGGGCTGGGCGACCATTCCCACAATTACCTGATCGGGCCGGCAACCGACCGGCAGCGGTGGCATGCGGACAATTTTGTCAGCATTGTCAAAAAAACCCTGGAAACCTATCGGGCCGGCATTACGCCCTCTCTGCTGGCGGAACAAATGATGGAATTTTCAGAAGCCGGCGGGTTTGCCGACTATATGGTTCCCGGCTATGAGCACGGCATCGGGATGCTGGGGGATGAATGGCGCATCGGGTTAAATGACGGCCCCTTCCCCTTCTGGACCAACCCGGACCATTTGTACCAGGAAAACGAGGTGCTGATCTGCGCCATGCAGTATGCCTGCCCGGATGAAAATATCGGCTTCCGTTATGAAAATCCGATTGTCCTTTTCAAGGACCATTGCGAGGAAATGTCCAAATTTCCGCTGGCAATTGAGGAGATCAGATAGCTTGAAACCCGCAGTGCCGGTTCACACCGGCACTGCGGGTCCATTAATATCCACTTATTATCATACAAGCAAAAAACTGGGCTGACCCTGCTAAACATGACTCCTTGCCCCCCGGTTTCTTTCCCCCAAAAACCTCTTTTCCATTAACATAACCTCAAATTAATAACTTATAAGATTTTTTTAAATTCATATACAAAACTGCTTGTCAACTTATGGGTTGATATTGCGCGCTACCTGCTCTAAACAAGATTCATAGGCGAATTTGAAGCTCCCTTCGGGGGTAACCAGATTTTTTTGATTCATCCATGATATCCGGTCGTTGATATGAACATACTCATCATTGCAAATCCGATCGCCAGCGGCGGCGACGCCGGGAAAAGAGCCGGGATGCTGGCTGCCATTTTAAACCGCAGGGGGCACCGGGCACAAACCTATCTCACCCGGTTTGCCGGGGACGGAAAACAGCGCGTATCAGAAATCTGCCGGGATGCGTTTGACAGAATCGTTGTCGTGGGCGGCGACGGGACGTTTAATGAAATCATCAACGGACTCCCCGAAAATATTTCTGTTCCCATTGCCCAGCTTCCGACCGGGAACGCCAACCTTCTCGGCAAAGACCTATGCCTGCCGCGCACCCCAGCCGGAACAGCGGACCTGCTTGAAAGCGGCCGCGTGATCATGGCGGATCTGGCGGAAATGAACGGCATGAAGTTTATCATGATTGCGGGGGCGGGTTTTGACGCCAAGGTCACGGAGGCACTCAAGGCTGTGAGGACGGGGAGGGTCAGCAACCTGAGTTACGCCCTTCCGGTACTGCGCACGCTCCGGTCCGGTGCCCGCACGATGTTTCATGTGGTCGTCGACGGCTGCCGCCATGCCCGGGGCGAAATCGTGCTGGTTTGCAATGTGCGGAGTTACGGCGGGATCTGCGAAATGGCTTTTGATGCCGGAGTGGATACCGGAAACCTGGATATTGTCGTGCTGCCGAAAGAAACCGCGGGATCGCTTGCCTGGTATTTCTTCATGGCCCGGTTCAGCCGGATCACCCGGATCAAGGGCGTGACTTATTTAAAAGGGAAACAGGTGACCATCACCGCCGACACACCGGTTCCCATGCAGCTCGACGGTGATTTTGCCGGCAGATTCCCGGAAGTCCGCATCTCCCTCAAGCCGAACTGCCTGCCCATCGTGGCGCCGTAAAAAGCACACAGATGGCCTCCGCGATCTTTAATCAGGCATTCAGGAGCAAGCCATATGGGGTCAGGTCTACGTTTGACTTTTTTACTTGAACGCAGTCCAGACAACTGTCACTTTAAAACTTTTCCTTGGCCGCTTCCCAGATCCGGTCCTTTTCTTCCATGGGCATTTCAACCAGCCGGATATTTTTTTCCCTGGCCGCCTTTTCAATTTCATAAAACCGCCGGGAAAACTTTTTATTGGTCCGTCGAAGTGCAGCCTCCGGGTCGATTTTCAGCAGCCGGGCAAGATTCACCACGGAAAAAATAAGGTCGCCGATTTCATCTTCCATCCGGTCCTCTTTTTTCGAGGCCATGGCGTCTTCAACTTCCTCGATTTCTTCCTTGATTTTATCAACCACCCCTTCCGGATTTCCCCAGTCAAACCCGACGCGGCTCACAACTGATTGAATTTTAAGCGCATTTAGCAACGCAGGAAGCGTGTTGGGAATGCCGGACAGAATGGATTCCCGCTGTTTTTTGGTATTTTCCTTTCTTTTGAGCCGCTCCCAGTTTTTGATCACTTCGTCCGAATCCCGGACACTGGCATCGCCGAACACATGGGGGTGCCGGTAAATCAACTTGTCACACAACTCATTAACGACCTCATCCAACGTAAACATCTTGTTGTCTCTGGCAATGGCCGCATGAAACACCACCTGCAGGAAGACATCCCCCAGTTCTTCCTTGAGCTCACCCGCATCCTCCTGCTCAATGGCATCGGCCAGTTCGTAAGCTTCCTCGATCAGGCATTTCATAATGCTCTTGTGATCCTGCTCCCTGTCCCATGGGCATCCCCCCGGACCCCGCAGGGTGTCCATTATATCCATCAGCCGGTCCATCGCTTCCATATTTATATCCTTTTATACATAGAATTTTTTGAATTATTGCTGATATAGATGAATGCATTTCCCCGGTCAAGACATTGCCGGAAATCCGGAATGAGTGCGTCGGGTCAACACACAACGCCTTGGATATTAAAAACCGATGATCTTTGAATTGCTAACAATATCAAAACACTATTACCCCGAGAAGTAATTTCACATTAGTATTGACAAACCTCTTTTGAAGGCTTATTTTTGCCCCCATACTGACCGTCCCTGATTTCATTACCAGAGACGGCCGTATAACTCCCCCTGAATTCCCCCTTAACCGGGGGAATTCAACTTTCGCCCCCGCCGATATCCGATACGGAGAGGGAAACAAAGACGGAAATGATTTAAAAATCAAGCCTGACTGAAAACAGCTGTTTAGGGCAGACGTTAAATAATTTCAGTATATTGTTTTACTTCTATGGTTTATCCCTACTATAATATAACGCGCCCATTCGCTGTTTCCGACTTCATTATTCGTTACGCTAATGGAGTCAGAACATTTGCGATATTTTGACAAGGCTGGATTGATTCCTGTGACATTTATCCACACAATCAGATGAGAATTATTTAAATACACATTTAATTATAAGAAATTTTTAATTTTATTTTAACTGTTCTCTAACCTTTCCTTTCTTATAGTTGAACGGATCTCATGAAATGATTCTTTTTACTGATTTATTTTTAAATATTTAAGTTTTATTATACCAAAATCAATTTTGGCTGGTAATAGTCTATAATAATATAATAATTTATAAAGCCCCTATAATAATAAAGAAGAGGTGAATGGTATGATTCATGTCGAGAACCTGACAAAATACTATGACAGCTTTTGCGCAGTGGATCAGATCAATATTGATATCAACAAGGGAGAAATCCTGGGGCTTTTAGGTCCCAACGGAGCCGGCAAAACCACCACTTTGAAAATGCTCACCGGATATTTCAAACCCAGCGCCGGGACCATCCGTTTCAATGATTACGATATTGAAGAAAACCCGCTGGAAATCAAGCAGATGATCGGCTACCTTCCGGAATCGTCCCCTTTTTACAAGGGCATGCTGGTCTATGATTACCTGGAATATGTTTCCAAAATAAAGGGGATCAAGCCCAGCGACCGGCATCCCCGGCTTCGATATCTGGCGGATCTCTGCGGTCTCAACCACATCATGCACAAGGCGATCGGTGAACTCTCAAAAGGACTGAATCAGAGGGTCGGGCTGGCGCATGCCATGATGAATGATCCGGAAATCCTGATTCTGGATGAACCCACCCAGGGCCTGGACCCCAACCAGATTGTTGAAATCCGGCATATCATCAAAAAAATCGGTCAGGAAAAAACCGTCATCTTCTCAACGCATATCCTGAGCGAGGCGGAAGCCACCTGCGACCGGATTGTGATTATCAACCAGGGCAAAATCGTGGCGGACGGGAACACCGCTGATCTCAAGCAGTCGTCAGACCAGAAAACCACCATCCAGCTGTCCCTGCTCAATGCGAAAGCCGAGGCTGTTCAAAATACTTTAAGCGCCATCGAAGGGATTGATAAGGTGGAACAAATCAGCAAAACAGACGACGGTGTTCTGAGAGTCAATGCTTACAGCAGCTCATCCGCGGATTTAAGGGAAAAAATTTATACCACCATCAAAGCCACTGACTGGGTGATCATAGAATTTCTGCAGGAAGCGAAAACCCTTGAAACCATTTTCAGAGATCTGACACGGCAAATAAATTAAGGAGTGTTTGAAAATGTGGCAATTTACCCATATTTTGAAAAAAGAATTGAAAGATTATTTCATTTCCCCGATTGCATACATCGTCATTTCGATTTTCCTGATCATCACCGGATGGTTTTTCTTTTCCACTTTTTTCCTCTATGATCAGGCCAATATGCGGGGATTTTTCTCGCTGTTGCCCATCATCTTTTCTTTTGTGATCCCGGCAATTACTATGCGGCTGTTCTCAGAAGAGCTCAATATCGGATCCTATGAAATTCTGCTGACCATGCCGGTGACATTTTCCGATATTATTTTCGGCAAATTCGCCGCCGGTTTTGTCGTGACCGGCGCCATGCTGCTTCCGACACTGGCGTACCCGATTTCCATTGCGTTTATCGGAGATCTGGACTGGGGGCCGGTCATCGGCGGCTACCTCGGTGCGCTGCTGCTCGGCGGGACCTTTTCGGCCATCGGCGTTTTTGCTTCCGCCCTGACCCACAACCAGATTATCGCTTTTATCATGGGCTCGGCCATCTGCTTTGTGCTCACCCTGATCGATAAAATGCTCTTTTTCTTTCCCGAATCCATTTTAAACATCATCGAGTATCTTGGCGCGGATTTTCATTTTCGGAATATCGCCAGGGGAATCATCGATTCCCGGGACCTGCTTTATTTTATCAGTGTGATTTTCATCAGTCTCTACAGCACCTATCTGGCCCTTCTGAAAAAAGAATAAGGAGTTGATAATGAAAGGCAATTTTCAAGCAGATAAATATATTAAATTTTTAATTTATGCCGTGGTCATTGTGTTGATCAACTTTGCCGGCAAGTCCCTGTTTTTCAGAACCGACCTGACGAAAAACAAAATTTATTCGTTGTCCGATGCCAGCAAGGCAGCGGTTTCCAAGCTGGCCGAACCGCTGACCATCAACGTATTTTTCACTGAAAATCTTCCGGCGCCGCATAACAGCACCAAACGTTACCTGATGGACCTTCTGGAGGAATACGCCCTTCATGCCAATAAATATTTCAATTACCGCTTCTATGATGTCAGCCCCCAGGAAGAAGGGGTGAGCGATAAAGCCATAGAGAACCGGAAACTGGCTGAAAATTACGGTATCCAGCCGGTTGAAATCCGCATGATTGAAAAAGATGAGATGAAATTCAAAAAGGCCTACATGGGACTGGTGATGATTCAGGGCGATATTATTGAACAAATACCGGCCATTACCAGTACGGACGGCCTGGAGTATAAGCTGACCACCACCATCCAAAAACTCAACAACAAAATCAGCATCCTGGCCAGCCTTCCCCAGAAAGTGAACATCACGTTCATCATGTCCTCCGCCATAAAAAATGTGGCGCCGGTCATCGGGATCAATGAGATTTCTCAACTGCCAGAGACCATCAAGTCGACCGTGGAAAAACTGAACACCGCCAACTACGGGCAGCTGACCTACAAATATACGGATCCGGAAACCGATGACGAGATTAATCCGTTAATTGAAAAATACAATATCCGGGTTCTCCAGTGGCCGGATATCCCGGAAAGAAACATCACCGCGGGCAGAGGCGCCATCGGCCTGATCGTGGAATATAAAAATGAAAATGCCTATGTCCAGCTGCTCAATGTCATGAGAATACCCATTATCGGTACCCGCTACGAACTCATTAATACGGACGACCTGGAAGACATCATCAATGAGAATATTGAAACCCTGATCGGCATCAATGAAAGCGTGGGATATCTTGCAGACCACGGTACGCTTGAGCTGGGAGGGCCGTCGATGATGATGCAGTCCCAGAACGGAGATCAGCTTCAGAACTTCCAGGCGCTGATGAATGAGAATTACACATTAAAACCTGTCAATTTAAAAGACGACCGAATTCCGGAAAGCCTGAACTGCCTTATCATTGCCCAGCCCACGGAAGAATTTTCCGATTATGAGCTGTACCAGATTGACCAGGCACTCATGAGGGGAACCAACCTGGCGGTTTTCACCGATGCGTTTAAGGAAGTCCAGCCGCCCCGGCAGCAGTTTCAATTTAACATGGGGCCGTCTTATCAACCGCTGAATACCGGCCTGGAAAAGCTACTGGCGCACTATGGCGTACAGGCAAAGCCTTCTTTTGTCATGGATGAAAACTGTTTCAAACAGACCATGCCGCCCCAGGCCGGCGGCGGCGAACGCCCCATCTATTTCGCGCCCATGATCAAAAACGAAAATATTAATAATGACCTGGGATTCATGCAGAATATCAAAGGACTGATCACGCTGAATATTTCCCCGGTGTCGATTGATAATGAAATTCTCAAGAAAAACAATATCATCGCCTACCCGCTGGTTTCGTCATCGGATGAATCCTGGGAAATGACCGGGCAGATCAACTTAAATCCCTTGTTCATTCAGCCGCCGAAAGAAAAGGACAAGTTTAAAAGCTATTCATTGGCGTATTTGCTGGAAGGAAAATTCCCCAGCTATTTTAACGGCAAAGATATCCCCCAGAAAGTAGTGGAAACACCGGAAGAATCCAAAACTGATATGGAAAACCCTGACGATAAAGCGCTGGAGAAAAAAGAGGCCGTGGAAAAAGAAAATCCGGACCTGGCAAAAATCGAAAGCAAGGAAAGCTTTATCCCCACCGGCAAACCCGGCAAAATTGCCTTCGTCGGATCTTCGGCCATGCTAAAAGACAATCTGCTGGACGCGGAAGGCAGAAGCCCGAACGCCGCATTTATTCTGAACCTCATTGATGATTTGAACGGGCGGGATGATATTGCCGCCATGAGAAGCAAGATTCAGCAATTCAACCCCCTTGAAGAAACGGAAGTGATCACCAAAAACATCATTAAGCTCTTTAATATCATAGGGCTGCCGATTATCATCGTCATCTTCGGGCTGTTCACATGGTGGCGAAGAAGCGTCCGGCGGAAGAATATTCAGCTGCTGTTTCAGAAATAAAACGTATGGCTTCCAAAAAGAGGAACAAGATGAAATCAAAAAAAGAATATATCATTTTAGGGGTCATCATCGCCGCTCTGGCTGTGTACCTGGCCGTTAAAAAAACCGATTTGACCCACTATGAGTTGCCAACCGTTGCCCCAATCACGGACGCTGACATTACATCGATCAAAATAACCAAAGGGCCTGACGTTATTGACCTCAAAAAGAAAAATGATACCTGGCTGATTTATCCGGAAAAATATCCTGCTGACACCGCTAAGATAGACCCCATGGTGAATGTCATCAAAACGCTCACCGTGACGGCGATGGTATCGGAAGGCGGATCTTACCCCCGCTATGAACTGGATCCGGAAAACAAGATCAACATCCAGGCGGGAACGGATGATAAGGTCCTGCGCACCTTTGATATCGGGAAAGCAGCGCCCTCAAACCGTCACACATTTGTTCAACTGCCCGACGACAAACGGGTATATCACGCCCGGGACAATTTCAGAAGCAAGTTTGATCAGACCATGGATGATTTGCGGGAGAAAACCGTACTCAGTGTCGAAAAGGAGCAGGTCCAGCAGGTTGAAATCAAAGACAAAGACGGGAATCCGGTGCTGGTCATGAAACAGGTGCCCGCCAAAGTTGAAACTCCTGTCACGCCGGAATCGGAGCAGGCCGCTGAAAAGGGAAAAGAGAAGACGCCTCCGGAAAGTATCGCACCCGAACTGGCCTGGCAGGACGGGGACGGCAACCCGGTCAAGGAATCGGACGTCAATAACTTCTTCAACAATGTATCCAAGCTCAAGTGCAAGTCTTACATTACCGGTAAAACCAAGGCGGATTTCACCAACCCCATGTATACCATCACCATGACCGGCGCAAAAACCTGCACCCTTTCGGTATTTGATAAAATAAATGCGGACGACGAAACATACCCGGCCATCTCATCAGAGAACGAATATCCGTTTATGATGCCGGCCTTTAAAATGGAGAACATGGTAAAAAAATAAAATTACTGTTTTCTTAAAAAGCGATTAAATACCGCACACGTTTTTTTGCATAGAAAAAACTTAAAAATTCTTTTTTATTCCTTTTTTTCACCACAGAGAAACCAGAGAGGAAGACGCTGCTTTAATCTTCCCTCTGTATTCTCTGTGGTTAATTTCACCTTTAACGCGAATCCATCTTTATTTGATTTAAAAACAACTTGGAGCGTTGAACGCCATCCCTGTTCAACATTCATTGTTGGGTGTTGGACGTTCATTTTTAGTCTCCCCTTTCCTGCTTGATGCCTTCTGCCCGATCTGTTATTTTATCTGTCACAATCATTAAAGCCCTGTCGCCCACCGTTATGAAAAGGAGAAAAAATGAGAGCCAAATCCGTTTTATGCTTTAAAAACCCCTTCCTGATATTTTCTCTTCTATGCGCTTTGTTAATTCCGGCCAGCTCTGATGCCCGGCCGGTGTCCGTCATCATCTATCCCTATGATGCTCAAATTTCTGAAAATCTTGCTGCAGACGTTCAGGCAAGTGGTGGTGGCTATGCAGCGCAGTTCTTCCTGCCGATTCATACAGACAAGGACACCCTGATGGTGAACACGAGTCCGGGCGCCGGCTCGCGGATCACCTCGGTCCAGATTGAAGAACAAACCCTGCCGGTGGCTGATCAGGCGGAATCGTTGAAAAAACAGTTAAAAAACCTGAACCAGAAAAAATCGGAATTTGAAACCCGGATCAAGGCAGATACGGCGTATATTGACTTCTGGCAGACCCAGGCCAAAAATCAGCCGGAAAAAATTGAAAATATTGAATCCGTGGAAAAACTGGGCAATGCCATCAAAAAAGGGATCACCAGCGCCTATGATGAAATTTTCCAGTACAGGCAATCCCTTGAGGATCTGTCCGAACAAATAAAAGACATCCAGAAACAACTTGATGACCTGACCGGGGCCGCCAAAAAACGCTGGCAGGTGACTGTCGGCCTGACCGGAAAGCCTGGGCCTAAAATTGACCTGACCTGTTCTTACCACATCAAAAACTGCGGCTGGCGGTCGACGTACACACTTAATGCCCTTCCCGCCAAGTCGGTAATAGAACTCAACTGGGTTGCCCAAATCACTCAAAATACCGGCATCGACTGGGAAGACATTGAACTTAAAATCGCCACCGCCCGAAGCGTCACCCGCCCGGAACCGCCGTTTTTAAGGGACTGGATCATCCAGCCCCTGGCAGCAATCGAATATTCCAGGACGATGCGGAAAACCGCAATGCCGCAGGAAGCCATGATGTTGGAGGCTCCTCAAGCCCGGGGCGACATGGCGGCGGGTGCGCCCCCTGAACCGGAACAGGAAGCCGGATACAGTTTTGACACCTATGATCTGGGCAAACGCTCTATCAAAGCCGGGGAAACCCGGCAATTCACGATCCGGGAAATGAAGTTGAACGCTGACTTTAAATACCTGATCCGCCCTCATGAAGCCCCCCAGGCATTCCTGTTTGCCCAGATAGAGGTCAACGAAGCGGATTTTATAAAGCTTCCTGAAGGTGACGCCACATTTATGGTGGATTCCGCGTTTATTGCCAACCGCTCATTTTCAATGAATGACAAAGAACAAAAACTATTCTTCGGGTCAGATCCCCAGGTGGATGTAAAACTAACCACATTGGAAAAGAAATCCAATGAAACCGGGTTCCTGATCGGCAAAAAGCAGTACCAGTGGGGATGGAAAGTGTCGGTGAATAATTTAAAAGCGGACAAAATCGATGTACTCATGGAAGATGCCTACCCGCAGATCCGCGATGAACGGATTAAACTCAAGGAGACCTTTGACAAAATTACACCGAAAAAAGACGACAATCTTCTGAAATGGGCATTTCCTGTGCTGCCGAAGACCGAGGCGGCTGTGGAATACGGATTTAGCGTCTCCTATCCGGATGATATGGAGGTTACCTTTGGGGGCAGATAAATTTCGAACGACAAAATACTGCTTTAATTTCAGATATTAATATGATATCTGATGTGCAACCCTTCTGTGATTGATAAAAAATTATTCGATTTGGAGACGTGAAACTTATGGACCAGTGGTTAAGCACCATCAACGGTTTTGTGTGGGGGCCGGTAACAATCATTCTTTTAGTCGGCACCGGCGTGATGGTGGCGATTCTCACTAAAGCGGTTCAGTTACGGAAATTCGGGTATGCCTGGAAATTAATTTCCGGGAAATTCGACAACCCAGACGATGACGGTGAGATCACCCATTTCCAGGCCTTAAGTGCTGCGCTTTCCGCCACCATCGGAACGGGCAATATCGCCGGCGTAGGGGTGGCCATCGCAGTGGGCGGGCCCGGCGCGGTTTTCTGGATGTGGGTGACCGCCATCTTCGGCATGGGATTGAAATACGCCGAATGCCTCCTGTCTTTAAACTTCCGGACCATCCACAAAGACGGTACGGTAGGCGCCGGCCCCATGTACTACCTTGAAAAAGGATTGGGGCAGAAATGGCTGGGGATCCTGTTTGCAATGTTTGCCACCATCGCTTCATTCGGGATCGGGAACATGGTCCAGGCCAATTCCGTGGCCGAACCGGTTTTGACCTCCTTTGGCATTCCCAAACTGGCCACGGGGCTGGTCATCGGTGTTCTGGTATTTATGGTCATTGTCGGCGGCATCAAACGGATCGGCCAGGTGGCCAGCCGGATGGTACCGTTTATGTGCATCTTCTATGTGCTCGGGGCGTTATGGGTAATTCTGGCCAACTATAAAGGCATTCCGGATGCATTGATGATGATTTTTCATGATGCATTCACCGGAAGCGCTGCGGCGGGCGGATTTACCGGTGCCGGGATTGCCTATGTCATCCAGTCCGGCGTGTCACGGGGACTGTTTTCAAATGAGGCCGGACTCGGAAGCGCGCCCATTGCCCACGGGGCCGCCCAAACCAAGGAGCCGGTCCGCGAAGGGCTGGTGGCCATGCTCGGGCCATTTATTGACACCATCGTTATCTGCACCATGACCGCTCTCGTCATCCTGACCACCGATGCTTTTATCCTGACCGATGAAGCAGGAAAAGCCCTGACCGGCGCTGTACTCACCGCCAAAGCCTTTAATATCGGCCTTCCCGGTCCCGGGGATTATATCGTCTCGTTCGGCCTGATCATTTTCGCGTTTTCCACAGCCGTCAGCTGGTCCTATTACGGCGACCGGTGCGTGGATTATCTGTTCGGCGAAAAACTGGTGCTGCCCTACCGGGTCCTGTACTGCATTCTGCTCCCCGTGGGCGCCTCTGTGAAACTATCAACCATATGGACCATCTCCGATATTTTTAACGCCCTGATGGCATGGCCCAACCTCATCGGCCTGATATTTTTAAGCCCGGTGGTGATTAAAACCACACGGGAATATTTTGCCGATCCAAAACGGGTGTATCCGTATAAATAATTCCCCCCTCTCCTTAGTCCTCTCCCCAGGGGGGAGAGGAAATGGATTCTTATAAATGGCCAAAAAGATTCCCCGCTTTCCTTGGGCGGTAAGGAAGAAATTAACCCACTTAAAATAAGGATAAATTTGATCACAAACCAAAATTCTTTTCGCTGAAGGTAAAGAGACAACTTCAATTCCTTTCCTTTAATAAGGGGAGGCATCAACTCCGCGTCCTCCCCCTTGATGGGGAGACCTAACCAAACTTTCCCTCACCCTTGATGGGGAGACTCAAAACCAAATCCCTCCTCCTTGATGGGGAGACGTAACCAAACTTTTCCTTCCCCCTTGATGGGGGAGGTCAGGTGGGGGTGAAGACAATCGGAGATAAAATGCAATCTCACAACCTGACTCAAAATGCCCGGCTTCTCCGCAAACAATCAACGGATACGGAGAAATTATTATGGAGCCGCTTAAGGGCCAAACAAATAATAAGCTGCAAATTCCGACGCCAGCAACCCATTGGCAATTACATTGTTGATTTTGTCTGTTTCTCTGAAAAACTGATCATCGAACTGGATGGCGGACAGCATGCAATTCAAAAAAATAAAGATAAGGAAAGGGACAACTGGCTGTGCAAAGAAGGATTTACGGTTTTGAGGTTCTGGAATAATGAAGTGATTGAGAATCTGGAAGGTGTTCTGGATGTTATCAGCCGGCATCTTATGTCCCCCTCTCCTTAATCCCCTCCCGCCAGGGGAGAGGAAATGGGCTCTATAAAATACCAATATGGAGAATCTGATTTCCTGTTACGATAAAAACAACTACTTTGAAAACCATATCAGATGCTCACCACGGCTTAAGGAAATCTTATCCTGAATTTTTTTCCATTAAATTGAAAAACCTCATTCCAGATTTCTCAATCGTGAGAGTCGTATCAAACCCAATCCCTCCTCCTTGATGGGGAGACTCAACCAAACTTTTCCCTCCCCCTTGATGGGGGAGGTCAGGTGGGGGTGTCCAATTAAATCAAAACGAGAAATTGCAATCACCAGAAAAAAATGATAAAAATATTGCCAAATAACTTCCTTCCAATTTCTAAAAACACAACAGGACATATCATGAGCAACAAAACCAGGATCGGTGTGCTGATCAGCGGCTCCGGCACCAACATGGATGCCATCATCAAAGCCTGTGAAGAAGGGAAAATTAACGGGCAAGTTGTTTTTGTGGGATCCGACAACCCGGAGGCCAAAGGACTTGAAAAGGCCTCAAAAAAAGGAATCCACACGTTTGTGGTCAACTACTCCGAGATTATCCGGAATTTTAAGCAAGCCCCGGAAGACTTCTTTTTCCCGGACGATTTTGATTTTGAAGATATTAAAATAAAACAATCCCTGTTAAACAGGGACATCAATTCCAAAAAAGTGTCCACATTTATCAAAACCCGCGCCATTGCCGAAGCTGTCCTTCTGGAACAAGTGAAAGCCCACCCCTTTGACCTGCTGGTCTTATCCGGGTACATGCGGAATTTGACCCCCTACTTTATCGACCGGGTAAACACGACGCCCGGGTGCCCCCGCATCATGAACATCCACCCGGCCCTTCTTCCGGCTTTCCCCGGAGTCGACGGATATGCCGACACCTTACGGTACGGCTGCAAGGTCGGCGGGTGCACGGTCCATTTTATCGACTACGGCGAAGACTCCGGCCCCATCATCGGACAACGCGCATTTCCCATCACGGAAAGAGACACCATTGATTCCATCAGACAAAAAGGCCTGGCACTGGAATATGAACTCTACCCCGAATGCATCCAGCTGTTTGCCGAAGGCCGCCTGGCAGTAGTAAAAATGACGTATACGGACCACAAAAACAAAGTCAGCCAGCGCACAGTGGTGAAGATTGCCCAGAAAAAATAATTTGATACTTAAATACCCTCAAAAACAGACAATAGCCTCTCTCGTCAAGATATGCGACCGGTGAATGGAAAATATTGATGCGTCAAAACATAAAGCCTGATTCAACAATTTTAGTTGTTGACGACGAACCCAATC
>JAHECJ010000343.1 GCA_024641805.1 Desulfococcus sp. | reverse complement strand
CCGGTACCTTTGAATTCCTCAAAAATCACTTCATCCATACGGCTGCCGGTATCAACCAATGCGGTGGCGATAATCGTCAAACTCCCACCTTCATCAATATTTCTCGCCGCCCCGAAAAACCGTTTCGGCCGATGGAGTGCGTTGGAATCCACACCACCGGAAAGAATTTTTCCGCTGGGAGGGGATACAGTATTATACGCCCTGGCCAGACGGGTAATGCTGTCCAAAAGGATTACCACATTCCGTTTATGCTCCACCAGTCGTTTTGCCTTTTCTATGACCATTTCGGCAACCTGCACATGCCGTTCCGGCGGTTCATCGAACGTGGACCCGATCACTTCTGCATTCACCGATCGTTGCATGTCCGTCACTTCTTCCGGTCGTTCATCAATCAGCAGGACAAACGGAATGACATTTTTATGGTTGGCAATGATACTGTTGGCCAGATTTTTGAGAATCATCGTTTTACCGGCCCGGGGAGGGGAAACGATTAAACCGCGCTGCCCGAACCCGATGGGGGTCATCATATCCATGATCCGGGTAGTATAGTTGTCTTTTGCGGTTTCAAGCTTGATTTTCTTATCCGGAAACAATGGCACCAGGTTATCGAAAAGAATTTTATCTCTCGCTATTTCGGGTTCTTCATAGTTAATGGCTTCCACCTTCAAAAGAGCAAAATATCTTTCCGATTCCTTTGGCTGACGGATCTGCCCGGAAACCGTATCACCGGTTTTGAGGTTAAACCGTCGAATTTGTGACGGCGATACATAAATATCATCCGGTCCCGGAAGATAGTTGCAACCCGGGGATCTCAAAAAACCGAAGCCATCCGGCAAAATTTCGAGGGTTCCCTCACCGTAAATCAACCCGTTTTTTTCAATATGGGCCTGGAGAAGGGAAAAAATGAGTTCCTGCTTTCTCATCCCCCCGGCATTTTCAATATTGAACTTTTTTGCCATTCGGGTCAGGTCGCTGATCTTTGTTTTTTTTAATTCTACAATGTTCATTAAGAATAAAACTCCACTGAATAAAGTTTTTAAATTAGGTATATGAAATATGCCGTAATACCAATAAGGACTTACAGGAAAATATGCCGCAATATTCTTTTAACTTCTGCTGATGAAAACAGATCAGGGAACGATGATTTTAATCAGATTGGAAATTTTGTATCGTTAAGTACAAAAGAGAATTAGAGACCTGGATTCATGATGTTTTTATGAAGGATTTCCGACTTCAAATATGATTTTTAGCAAGAAGATAAATTCGATACGCTCCAAAAGGAAGGTTCTTTTTGACAAAAATTATTACATATTTATCTCTATGTCAACTTTTTTAATCAATTTTTAATTTTGCCGATAAAGTTTTCATAAAAGCGGTCCATCAGAATTTTCGTCTCATCCGGCGAACCATTATTATCGATAACAAAATCCGATTTTTGGACCTTCTCTTCTTCCGGCATCTGAATTTTCATTAACTCCCTGGCCTCTTTTTGGGTGATTTGATCCCGGGTCATGACCCGCCGGACCCTCACATCCGTATTGACCGACACTGTCAAAACATAATCAAAAAATACTTCCATCCCGGTTTCAAAAAGCAGCGGCACTTCAACAGCAATCATTGCATCGCGTCTTTTCCGGGATTTATCAAATTCCCTGTCCATCTGTAGAAATACTTCCGGATGCACAATCTGCTCAAGCATTTCTTTTTTTTTCTTGTCCTGAGTGATAATTCCTCTTAATTTTTTACGATTTAACGTTCCATCCTCTGACAAAATATCTTTTCCAAAATACGCGACAATCTTTTCAAAAGCCGGCGATCCATGCGCAACAGCATTTCGGGCCAATTCATCCGCACTGACGACATTCAGGCCTTTTTCTCTCAGATAACTACATACAAACGATTTTCCGGAACCAACCCCCCCGGTAATACCCAGCTTCACAGGCACATAATCGTCACTACCGGATCTTTTCATAGGTATCCATTGAAATTGAGCTGTTTTAATACTATATATTGCTTGAAAATGATTGTATAAAAATAAATGAACCCGCAATGGACGCAAGGATTTCAGGCAGCGCGTCATAAAAAATTTTTCATTATATTAAAAAATGTTTCAAATCAATACAAATTTTATTCCGCCATCGCCTAAAACATATATTGTCGGGGGAACCGTCAGGGACATCATCCTGGGAAGGCCGCCCGGCGACTATGATATTGTCACTCTTGAAAATCCGGAATCATTGGCAGGACATATCCAGAAAAAACTAAACGGGCGAATCATAGAACTGGGAAAACCCGGCATGAAAATTTTTCGCATCGTCGCAAAAAATCAAACCATTGACATCGCCCCGGCAATCGGCAATTCCATCGAAGAGGACCTGAAAAAAAGAGATTTTACAATTAATGCAATGGCCATCTCCATAGATGGCGACAGCGTTACAGGCAACGGAAAATTAATTGATATCCATAACGGGATGGATGATTTAAATAACGGGATTATCCGCATGGTCTCCCGCGAGAACCTCCTGGCCGATCCGCTGAGAATGCTGAGAGCTTATCGAATCGGAGCAATGCTGAAATTTTCCATCGACTCCGACACCTGCCTGGCGATCAAAACCGAATCCACCCGAATCCGCACTTCAGCCGGCGAAAGAATCAAAGACGAATTATTTAAACTATTCAATTCCCCTCTCTCTTATTACTACTTATCCATGATGAACGACAGCGGACTGCTGGCCGGAATTTTCCCGGAACTGATCCCGTTAAAGGAATGTGCACAGAACACCTACCATCAATATAATGCATTCGAGCACACAATGAATGCTTACAATTTCCTGGAAATAATTCTTCACTCACAGGATGTGCCGTTCCCGGATATGAAAAAATTAAAACCGTTTTTACCGCCCTTTCAACATTTCGCCGGGTTGAAATATTCAATTCTTCTCCATGATATTGGAAAGCCCTGCGTGCGTTCGGTCGATGAAAAAGGCCTGATTCATTTTTATGCCCATGAGCAAATAAGCGCTGATATGACCCGAAACATCAGCCGGCGGCTCAGACTGTCAAACCAGGAACAGCACTACAGTGATTTTATTATTCGCCATCACATCAAACCGTTGTCTTTATTTACCGCATACAGCCACCAGCGCCTTTCCCAGAAGGCGCTGAACCGTTTTTTTCTAAAGTGCGGCCCCATGACAAAAGATCTGCTCATCCATACTGCTGCAGATATTTATGGAAAAGGGGTGATGCAAAACAGAGATGAATTCATTGAATTCATCAGGCATATTCTCGATCTTTATACCGATTCATTCCTGCCCCGGTCATCCGAACCGCCGCTGATCAACGGGGAGGACCTGATCAATGAATTCGGGTTGCGGCCGTCCCCTCAGTTTGCAGAAATTCTTCGTCAGGTTGAAGAAGAACGCATTTCAGCAAATATCCGAACCCGATGCGAAGCCCTTGATCTTGTAAAAAAAATTTTAAATCGTGAATAACCTTTCTTGACAACATGGCATCATTTATATATTGGTATTTTTTTTTAAAAGGTATGTTTCTTTAATCGATTAAAAAGACCATGCGCAAATTAAAAAGATTAATCCGATAATTATATCACCCAAGGATAACTATATAAAAAAGGAGTAGAAATATGAATGTATTGTTTTTCGGTCCCAACGGCAGCGGTAAAGGAACACAAGGTGCTATTTTAAAAGACAAATACAATCTGCCGCACATTGAATCCGGCGCAATTTTCAGAGTCAATATCAAAGGCGGAACAGCATTGGGGATGAAGGCCAAGGAATTTATTGATAAAGGCGAACTGGTTCCGGATGAAATAACTATTCCCATGATTCTTGACCGCTTGAAGGAAGCTGACTGCAAGAAAGGATGGCTGCTTGACGGATTCCCGAGAAACAAGAATCAGGCGATCAAACTGGATGATGCCTTAAAAGCGGCAGGAATGTCTCTGGATATCGTTGTTGAAATTCTTCTGGACCGTGAAATCGCAAAAAACAGAATTATGGGCCGCCGGCTTTGCGTAAAAGACAACAACCATCCCAACAACATTTTTATCGACGCCATCAAA
>JAHECJ010000342.1 GCA_024641805.1 Desulfococcus sp. | reverse complement strand
AATCAGTTTGCAATATTACGGGTTTATTTTATTACGGATGACAATGCAACCGCCTGTCCGCCGCTCGAGCAGGTGAAAATCGCGCTCATGGCGGGGGCCACCGTGATTCAATACCGCAACAAGTCTTTTTCATTAAAAGATTTCAAAATTGTTGATGCCATCCGGAAATTATGCAGAATCCACTCGGTGCCGTTCATCGTCAATGATAATATTCTGCTTGCAAAAGCCGTGGACGCGGATGGTGTTCATCTCGGGCAATCCGATGACGATGTTTCGATTGCCAGAAATATTCTGGGGCCGGATGCTATTATTGGAATTTCCGTGTCAGACCTTGAGGATCTGGAAAAAACTGACCTTTCTTTCTGTAATTATATTGGCGCCGGTCCGGTTTTTGCCACTAATACCAAAGCGGACGCCAATCCGGCCATCGGTCCCGACGGTCTGAAGGCAGTTGCTGAAAAATTATCACTTCCGGTGGTTGCCATCGGAGGGATTGATGTCCTCAATGCGGAGGACTGCTTTTCCCATGGCGCTGTCGGCATAGCAGTGATCAGCGCGATCACCCGGGCAAAAGATCCGGCGCATCAGGCGGGAGATTTGGGACGGGTTTGCGGATGCCGCTCGCGGGTCCTCCAAACCGGCTGGGAGAATGAATTTGAGCTGATCGGCAAGCTGATCACCGGCAAGGCCTCTCCCAATCTTGTTCCATCCGTGCTGAAAATTCCGCCGGGGGATGATGCGGCCTTGTTTGCAGCCATCCGAAATCCAGTGGTCACCACCGACACCCAGAAAGAGCATGTGCATTTTAAACGGAACTGGCAGACACTTGAAGAAATCGGGCAAAAAGCGGTTGAAGTCACTTTCAGCGATCTGGCCGCATCCTATGCGCGGCCGCTGGGCCTGTTTGTCAACCTGGCGATCCCGGACTATATTTCTGAACCGGATATTGAATGTCTTTATACAGGCATTCACGCATCACTGGCAAAACATCAGGCAAGCCTTGGCGGAGGCAATATCTCATCCGGGAGCGAATTTTCCATAGATCTGTTTGCCCTAGGGGAAGGGCATCCTGAGATTTTCCCGCTCCGGTCCCGTGCAAGGCCGGGTGACGGCGTCTATGTGACCGGACCGCTCGGGATGGCGCGTGCAGGACTCCGGTGCCTGACAAACAATGAAACAGGCTATCCGGAATTAATCGAAAAATTTAAAAGTCCCCGGGCCCGGTTTGATGCGGCAGCGATTCTGGCAGCGCACAAGGTGACATGTGTGATGGATATCAGCGACGGCCTGGCCGGAGATGCCGGCCATATTGCAGCCGCCTCAAATGTCAGCATCCGGTTTAACCCGTCTTTTTTTCATATGGATCCGGTGCTTGCGGCATATTGCCGAAAATGCGGGGTTGATCCGGGAGAGATGATGTTCGCCGGGGGAGAGGATTATGAACTGATGTTTACCTGTGTGCCGGATGTCTTTACCCGGATAAAGGCCCAATTGCCGGAAGCGTTTCAGGTCGGGGAGTGCTTGCCGTTTTCCGGCACTTCCCTCATGAATGTGCCGGCAGGTGTCATATCGTTCCAGCACGGGAAAACATAAAAGCTCGTAACTATCGGAGATAAAATTGAAATACAGTGAAGCAAGGCAGGGACGGATTTTTGTGATTCGTCTTGAAGATGGGGATATTGTGCATGAATCGATTGAGGCATTTGCCAGGGATCAGTCCATTCAGTCGGCGGCCCTGATCATTATCGGCGGTGCTGACAAGAAAAGCCGTCTGGTGGTAGGCCCTGAAGACGGAAGGGCAGAAAAAATCGTACCGATGACCTATATGCTGGCAAATGTGCACGAGGTCGCCGGTACCGGAACCATCTTCCCGGATGAAAAAGGAATTCCGGTGCTGCATATGCATATGTCCTGCGGCAGAAATAATGATACCGTGACCGGATGTGTCAGGGCCGGGGTTAAAGTATGGCATGTCATGGAAGTGATTCTTTTTGAATTGACAGGCAGCCGGGCAAAACGGTCTTATGATTCCGCCACGGGGTTTGAATTGCTGTCTCCATAGCCCGGGAAAGTTACAATCCCTCAGCGTGTGAAAAGATTTAACAGCCTGCTGAAATTGCGGAGAATGTCCGCTGCATTGTCAATTATATTTAAAAAAGATTGCGCGTTCCGTGCAGTCCGAAACTTCAGGTGAAAGTAAGGAGAAATCGAGTGATCATTCCCGTTGTTCTGGCCGGAGGTTCCGGCACTCGCCTCTGGCCCATGTCGCGTGCATATTACCCCAAACAGATGCTGAACCTGACCGGGGAAAACTCCATGCTTCAAAATACGATCCTTCGGCTGGGCGGTTTTGAAGAGATCGCGTCTCCGCTGATCATCGGCAGTGAAGCCCATCGGTTTATAGTCGTTCAGCAGCTGGCGGCATTGGGAATTCGTCCGGCCGGAATTTTTCTTGAACCCTTTGGCAGAAACACAGCGCCTGCGGTCGCGGTTGCCGCATTAAAAGCAGTAACAATGGATCCTGAATCCCTGATACTGGTGCTCCCGGCCGATCATTTGATCGGCGACATCCCAATATTCCACGAAGCCCTTCGAACCGGCCGGCGATTTGCCGAACAGGGGTTTCTGGTGACGTTTGGCATTGTGCCGGACCGGCCGGAAACCGGTTATGGATATATTCGGCAGGGAAAACCGGCGGATGCGCCGGGGGAAGATTCTTCAAATAACCTTAACAATGCCTATACCATCTGTAAATTTGTTGAAAAACCGGATCTTGAGACTGCAAAACAATACCTGGATAGCGGCGAATACTGCTGGAACAGCGGCATGTTTATGTTCAAGGCCGATGCGGTGCTGGAAGAACTCACGCGATATGTGCCGGATATTGTCAGAGCCTGTGAAAACGCATTTAAAAAAGGAAAGTCGAATCAGGGGCTTTTCTATCTTGACCGGGCAGCGTTTGAACAATGTCCTTCAGACTCCATCGACTATGCAATCATGGAAAAGACGGACCGCGGGATCATGGTCCCCCTGGATGCCGGATGGGATGATCTGGGGTCATGGGAGGCGTTGTGGAATGTAGGAAATAAAAATGATTCCGGAAACGTCATCAGTGGCGACGTGATTTGCGTGGATGTTGAAAATTCGCTGGTAAACGCCCAGAGCCGACTGGTGACGGTCCTGGGCGTCAAAAACCTGGCGGTGGTGGAAACCCCGGATGCCCTGCTGGTATCGTCATTATCCAATACTCAAGGGGTTAAAAAAATAGTGGACACGCTCAAGGCCAATGGGCGGAAAGAAGCGGCTGCGCACCGGAAGCTTTTTCAGTCATGGGGATTTATCGAAATAGTGGATGCCGGTGATAATTTTCAGGTCCGCAAGGTAACGGTTTCCCCCCAGAGCTCTTTTCATTTAACCATTCATTCGTACCGTGCGGTCAACTGGATGATACTTGAAGGTGAAGCCCGGCTGCATATCGATGCAAAACCGGTTGGATGGTCAGGCGATCATTCTGTTTACCTAGAAGCCGGCACGTCCATTATGCTGGAAAATTCCTCTCCGGAGATTCTGACATTTATTGAAGTCGCGTCCGGACAGAATAGGGGCACGGACCATTTCGGCATAACCTTTTAGCCGCTTTTTTATATCCTCATTTGAGAAACCGGCAAAAAATAATAGGGTTGCGATTCTGAAGGCCAAGCAATAGCAGGAGAAATTGAATGGACTTGATGCAGGCAGTTATACTCGGTGGGATTCAGGGATTGACGGAGTTTTTCCCGGTGAGCAGTTCAGGGCACCTGGTGATTTTTCAACAGATGATGGGACTAAAAGAACCGGTTCTGATGTTTGACATCAGTGTGCATGTGGGAACACTCGCGGCCATCGTGCTTTATTATTTTAATGACATTTTCCGCATACTCAAGTCATTGATACGCTCGGCATCCTGTCACATGAACGGACAGGACGGGGCGCTTTTGCTTTCGGAAATCAGTGATACCCGCATGGCCTGGATGATTGTCGTCGGGTCGGTACCCACGGCAGTGATTGGTTTTGGGCTCAATAAGGTGTCCCATACATTGTTTTCT
>JAHECJ010000341.1 GCA_024641805.1 Desulfococcus sp. | reverse complement strand
TAGCGGTTACAAGGCCCTACAAGCTGGTGAGCCGGGAGACCAAACCGGACGGGACCCGCATTCAGATAGGGAATGTGACCATCGGCAATGGCCGCATGACGATTATTGCCGGGCCGTGCGCGGTGGAGAGCGAAACCCAGGCCATGACCATCGCCGAAAGCGTGAAAAAAGCCGGTGGGGATCTGTTCAGGGGAGGCGCTTTTAAGCCGAGAACCTCACCGTATTCCTTTCAGGGGCTGGGGGAAGAAGGATTAAAAATCCTTGCCAAGGTCCGTGAAACTTACGGGATGCCCGTTGTCACCGAAGTGATGGATCTGGCCTGTTTCGATATGGTCGAGGCATATGCGGATGTAATCCAGATTGGCACCCGCAACATGCAGAATTTCAGCCTCCTTCGGCGGGCTGGTGAAGCCAAAAAACCTGTGTTCCTGAAGCGCGGAATGTCTGCAACCATTGATGAATGGCTGATGGCCGCCGAATATATCATGGCGGAAGGGAATCCGGATGTTATCCTTTGTGAACGGGGGGTCCGCACGTTTGTTCGTCACAGCCGGAACACCCTTGATCTCTCAGCCGTGCCGGTCGTCCAGAAGGAGAGTCATTTGCCGATTATGGTGGATCCCAGCCATGCGGCCGGATTCCGTGACCAGGTGGCGCCCCTTGCCCGGGCGGCGGCGGCGGTCAATGCCCATGGCATTATGATAGAGGTCCATAACGAACCGGAAAAAGCGAAAAGTGACGGCGCCCAGTCCCTGTACCCGAAACAGTTTGAAACTCTGTGCCGTCAGATCCGGGCGATTGAACGTATTTTAAAAGAAAATCCTGAATAATCTGAGGCCGGAGCCTTTTTAAATGATGACCAGATTTGAAAACAACTTGAAAGGGATGGATCGTGAAACAAATTGACATTCAGGGACATGCCGGTTATTCACGCATTTTTGTAGGGGAGCGGCTGTCGAATCTCAATGCATATTTAGATCAAAAACGGGTGATCATTATTACCGATGAAAATGTTGCCCGATTTTATCAGAAAAGTTTTCCGGAAGCCCAAGTGATTCGGATCGGAACCGGCGAAGGGGTAAAAACCATCGAAACCCTCGAAGGGATTTATCGGCAGCTGATTGAACTTGAAGCGGACAGGTCAGTATTTCTCGTGGGAATCGGCGGCGGAATCGTTTGCGATATTACCGGATTTGCGGCATCCACCTACTTAAGGGGGGTCGGGTTCGGTTATGTTCCCACCACGCTGCTGGCTCAGGTGGATGCGAGTGTGGGCGGGAAGACCGGCGTGAATTTTATGGGATATAAAAACATGGTCGGTGTTTTCAGTCAGCCGGAATTCGTCATCTGTGACCCGACGGTTCTGAGGACACTTCCCCGGCGAGAACTTGTCAGCGGGTTTGCCGAAATTGTCAAACATGCCGCCATCGCCGATGAATCCTATTTTACGTATCTGGAAAATAATGCGGCCAAAGCCCTTGCGCTGGATCCGGACGTCCTGCAGCAGATGATTTGTGACTCGGTGGTGATCAAGGCGGACATCGTCAATCGCGATGAAAAAGAGAAAGGGGAACGCCGGAAGCTGAATTTCGGGCATACCTTCGGCCATGCGGTGGAGAAAGCCTGCGGCGTCACCCATGGCGAGGCGGTCAGCATCGGCATGGTCGTAGCTTCTTTACTGTCCTTGAACAGAAGACTGGTAACTGAAAAAGAAGTCGACCGGATCAGAAAGCTGCTGGCGCTTTACAACCTTCCGGCTGAAATTGAATCGGATAAAACGAAAATCTTTGATGCAATGGCACGGGACAAGAAACGGGAGGGGGACGGTATTTACTTTGTCCTGCTCTCCGGAATCGGCCGGGCGGTGGTCCAAAAGATTCCGCTTGATGAACTTAAACATGTAATTTACGGCATCACCTGATCTTTTCAGGACGTGCGCGATGTGATTTTAAATCGGGGCGGTTCAATACGTTCTTTTTTGCACGCCGGGCAGCGTCCCGGTTTGAATACTTTTTCCCGCGACCTGAATATATAGCCGCAGCTCATGCATTGTGCGGCAGTCAGCGTCAACTTTTTCCCCATGGCGGATATGGAACGGATGATATGGGGAATATGATCATACGCTTCTTTTTCCCGGATGCCCAGCCGTTGGGAGATCATCCGGGCATCACATTCTTCCTGTTCCAGCAGTTCAATAATTTGTTTTCTGACGGTGGTCATGTCCGTCGCTTTCTCGACTGAATATCAATAAAATATTGATGTTTATCTGATTCGGGGGTATTCTGAAAATTAACGTTTTTTCAAAAGAATCAGAAGCCCGGCACCTGGGATTGAAATCGGTCGGCTTCTTAACAGCCTGTTAAATGAAGAATAATGGCGGAAGCAGAAATATGTCAAGCAAAGTTGCCGGTTTATTCTTAACTGATTGATATCTCGATTAAATGAATAAAATTCAAATCCATTATTGAGGGTAGCAGATGAGTACCGAACCATCCCAAAAAGAACTTAAACAGAGAATAAAAGTCTTGGAGCGTGAATTAGACGAAAGTCGCCGGATGCTTGAAAATTATAAAAAAAATGAAGAAAAGTATCTGGCCATGCTGTCATCTATCGGTGACCCCATGAGCATGATGGATCGGGATTTGAATATTGTCTGGGCGAACAAGGTTGCTATTGATCAGTTCGGAGAAGACATTGTCGGCAAAAAGTGTTACCAGGCCTTTCATAGCCGGTCGGAGCCCTGCGAACCATTTCCCTGTATTACACTCAGCTCATTTAAAGATGGAAACGTTCATCAGCATGAGACTGCTGCGCTGGACAAGAACGGGAAGAAGCTTTATTTTCACTGCACGGCAAACGTCGCGCTGAAAGATGCACAAGGCAAACCCGAGGCCGTTATTGAGATCTCAAGGGATATTACCCAGACGAGAAAAATGGAATACCAGATGCGCCAGACCCAGAAACTGGAGGCAATTGGAACCCTGGCCGGCGGCGTTGCCCATGATTTTAACAATATCCTGGGAATCATTCTGGGCAACACGGAACTGGCATTAAATGATCTCCCCGCATGGGACCCTGCGCATGTCTGGCTGGCGGAAATCAAAACCGCATCATTACGCGCCAGGGAAATCGTCAAACGCATCCTGACGTTTTCAAAAAACATAGATGACAGCATTGCACCCATACATCTGGGACAGGCGATCAAAGATTCGATGAAGCTTTTGGCTGCAATGATCCCGGTGTCTATTGAAATTCAGATGAAGCTGGACGGGGACCGGGATATCATCATGGCAGACCCGGTCCACATTCACCAGATCATGATGAACCTGTGCACCAATGCCTATCACAGCATGCGGGTAACAGGCGGAAAGCTGACGGTTTACCTGGAAACAGTAATTCTGGATCAGGGACAATGTGCGGAATTAAATATTCCAAAACCGGGGATATGGGCGCGGCTCGGCATAAAAGACACCGGCCATGGAATGGAAAAAGAGATTGCGGACCGGATTTTCGAGCCCTATTTTACTACCAAAGACTTCAGTATGGGAAGCGGTCTGGGGCTTTCAGTGGTTCACGGAATTGTCAAAAGTCTCGGGGGAATGATTTTTGTCACCAGCGAGCCCAGAAAAGGATCAACGTTTGAAATATTTTTCCCGGTCGTGGATGCGGAGATGAAAGAAGCGGAATTACTAAAAACCGCCTCCGTGCCAAAAGGCACCGAACGGATTCTTTTTATTGACGATGAATTCGCGCTCGCCCGGCTGGGCAAACAGATGCTGGAACATTACGGGTATTCGGTTACAATCAGTATCAATCCACTAAAGGCGCTGGATCAGTTCAGGCAGAATCCGGATCAGTTTGATATGGTGATCACCGACCTGACCATGCCGAATATGTCAGGAAATCAGCTGGTCGCTGAAATAATGAAAATAAGATCGGATTTGCCGATCATTATCTGCTCGGGTCACAGCGATTTAATTGATTCCGACATAACCGACCAAAAAGGGATCAAGGCGTTTCTGGCAAAACCGATCCGCATGATTGATCTGAATAATAAAGTCCGGGAAGTGTTTGATGGTGGGGCAGGAG
>JAHECJ010000340.1 GCA_024641805.1 Desulfococcus sp. | reverse complement strand
TTCCTCGCAAAAACCGGCATGGCCGAAGCATCCAATGCAAGCCCGGCCATAAATAAAATACCGGTTAAAAACATCGTGCCGCCCATAGAAATAAGTTTTGATAGAATTTTCATTAAATCCCTCCGGCTAAAAATTTTGAATCAAAAATTTAAATACGTTATGTCGAAAATTTGAATAAATTCCGGTTCGGCCAGGATTTTCGGCAGAGAAAAGGGATCTCCTGCGAAAGTTATTTCCAGAACTGTGCCATTCATAAGAAAAGGATTGGTATATTTCCTGACAGGATATAAAAAATGTTAATTCAAATAGTTGTTTAACAAAAGAAGACGTGGGAAAAGTAAATGAGAAAGTCAAGGGGTGTGACATGGCACACAAATTGCGGATATAAAGTGTGACATGGCACACCTTTCACTTCGGCTGATGACAGAGAAACGTAAATTTCTATAAGGGCTTACTGAAAAGAGGGAAGGGCTTTCCGTTTAAAACGATTTACAGATTGAAATGATTTTCACATGACTAAGGCTTTATGGGCGTAAATGAACCATTCGGCAAGTTAAAGTCAATGATTCAGTCATCAATTCCTCCACTTTTCAAAAATCGGAATCCTGAAATCCATCATTTGAGAAAGTTGGATAATCCAAATTCAGCCGAATTGAATTTTAGATACGCCCTAATTTTTTCAATTTTTTTTATTTAATTAAATGCGATTATGTTGCAAATTCCATTAAATCATTTAAAATACAGAAAATATCAATTACTACAACAGTAGAGTTACCGCAGGTAAAGGGTGAATAATACCAAGTATTATCATAGGGCATATTCATCATTAGTAACTCTGGATCATGGCGGATAGATGCTGGTTGTTTTCTGGAACCGAATCGACCGGCAATTCGTTTAATTAAAAACAGGGGGAGGGGTTAATGAGGCAATTGAAATTAAGTTTGTTTTTACTCGTGACTGTGGTTTTTTTATTTTCATTCAATTCGGGGACGGCCCTTGCCGATGATACGGGCTGGGTCAGTCCGAGTGCCAATAATGGTGCTTTTACCAATCCAACTAATGCTTATGCAGACGAAACAGGCTTTGCATCGAGCAGCGCCAGAAACAGTACACATCGATACTGGGGTTACGATTTTTCAGCTATACCTGATGGCGCAGTGATTAACGGCATTGAAGTGCGACTGGATGCGGAAAAAAATGAAAACACCCCACCTCCCCCTAACCAAAATATGTGGTTGGCAGTGGAAATTTCAAATGATTTAGGAATCACATATACCACAGGTGTTCAAACAGCCAATTTGGGTACAACTTTTTCGACCTATCTGCTGGGAGGGGGAACTGCTCTCTGGGGGCTTTCTGCGCCGGTTTCAGCAAGCAGCATTAAGGCTCCAAATTCATTTAGAATAAGAATAACGTGTGGACGCGCATCCGCTGGTGGTACATTTTCCTGGCATTTGGATTGGGCGCCGGTTAAAATTTATTATTCTACCATCGTGGATACAGACGGAGATGGTATCGCGGATAGTGTTGACAATTGCCCAAATACCAGTAATGCAAACCAGGCGGACGCTGATGGAGATGGTGTCGGCAATGTGTGCGACAATTGCCCAAATACCAGTAATGCAAACCAGGCGGACGCTGATGGAGATGGCGTCGGCAATGTGTGCGACAATTGCCCAAATACCAGTAATGCAACCCAAACGGATACGGATGGAGATGGTGTCGGTGATGCTTGCGATATTTGTCCGGGATCGGATGATAGAGTTGATGCAGACGCCGACGGAGTGCCTGACGGTTGCGATAATTGTCCGAATATAAGTAATGCAACCCAGACGGATACGGATGGAGATGGCGTAGGTGATACATGCGATATTTGTCCGGGATCGGATGATGAAGTTGATGCAGATGCTGACGGAGTGCCTGACGGTTGCGATAATTGTCCGGCTGTCAGCAATGCAACCCAGACTGATACAGATGGAGATGGGGTCGGTGATACATGCGACATTTGCGCCGGTTCAAATGACACCATTGACACGGATGCCGATGGGGTTCCTGACGGTTGCGATGTCTGCGCCGGATCAGATGATGCTATTGATACAGATTCAGACGGAGTACCGGACGGTTGTGATATATGCGCCGGCTCAAATGACACCATTGACACGGATGCCGATGGAGTGCCGGACGGCTGCGACATTTGCCCGGGCTCGGATGATGCTGTGGATGCCGATTCAGACGGCGTTCCGGATGGCTGCGATAACTGCCCGGCAGTCAGTAACGCGGACCAGACGGATAGTGATACAGATGGCATAGGCGATGTATGCGATGATGATGACGGTGACGGATCGCCTTCATCTGATGAATTATTGGTACCGGACGCTGATGGTGCAGGTTTCGGTGATGGTAACGGCGATGGAACTTCCGACAGTTCACAGCCGGCTGTTACTTCTTTAAGAACTATCAACGGAGGGAATCAGTGGGCCACGATTGAAAATAATACCGGATGTGTTCAGAATCCGGTAACCGCCATTGCTGCTCCTGGAGATGTGCCCTCCGGCGTTGAGTTCCCATACGGTTTCTTTGAATTTACCTTAACCTGTACAGGATGCACTGACGGCGGAGCTGGACCGGTTGAAATGACTTTGTACTTCCCCTACGATCAGACCATTACCGGTTACTGGAAAAAAGATAATAACGGCGCCTGGCAGAATATTGCATCGGAAATCGGTCACGTGGGAACCGTTAAAACCTGGGTTAAAATCATCCTCACAGACAATGGTATTTATGATGAAGATGATGCAAATTGTATTATTACTGACGGCAGCGGGCCTGGTCGTGATGCCGCTTCACCGTCTTCTATTCCAACAATGACCGAATGGGGAATGATTATTCTTTCCCTGATGATGGTATTGACCGGAATCGCCTATTCACGTCGCAAAGAATTTATCGAATAATTATTTGATAAAATCATCAACGGTTAAAAATCGGCAGCAGCCTTGGCAAAAGGTTGCTGCCGATTTTCTTTACGGATACTGGCCGTTCCCTGTTTTAAAATGATTTTTTTTAAAAAGTATTTGTGATTGTGCGCCAGTGCGACTTTAAACGATGTTGCCGGGGTGGGGGACCATTTAAGAATTTTTTCGCCCGGCATATGCGCATATAGTTATGCATGGTTCCGGTGAATTGTTTTCATTACGCATGATTTCGCAAACCCAGTTCGGCCGGGTGGGGGTTCAGATATACCTGGGATTTGAGATACGGCTGATCGTATTTTTTCACGTAATGATTGAGCAGGGTGATCGGCACGATAAGCGGCAGATATTGCTGTTTGAATTGATCCAGGATCTCCAGGAGTTCCTGCTTTTCGTCCGGGGAGAGCTGTTTTTTAAAATATCCCATGATATGCATGAGAACGTTCAGGTTCTTGCGGGTGGTGGCGCGAAGACTTAAGGCAGCGTTTAAGAGAGTTGCGTACGTGTTGAAAAGTTCATCAATTTTATGGGCTTTTGTGTCTGCAAGAAATTTTCCCATCTCACGGTAATGGGAATTGCTGCGGGACATGATCAGCAGCTTGTGCCGTGTGTGAAAGTCTATCAGCCCGCCACGGGTTTTCCCGGCGGCCAGCAGTTCCTGCCACCGTCTGTATACGAAAATTCGTTCGATAAAATCTTCCCGCAGAACCGGATCGTGAAGCCGGCCTTCCTCCTCCACCGGCAGCAGGGGGAAACGGTCCATGAACATCCGTGCCCAGATACCGACACCTTTTTTTGCGGGCATTCCCTGATCGGTGTAAACCTTGACATTGACCATGCCGCTGGAAGGGGAGGCGCTCTTGAAAATAAAACCGCATAAATTTTCTTTTTCAAGTTCCGCCAGACGGTTAGCCGCCCATGTCTTCATCTGCCCGGTCATGTCCTTTCCGGTCTTACTGGTCACGAGTTTCGGGTTTAAAGGATCTCCGACCAGGCGCATGGCTTCCCGGGGAATGGGCAGGCCGCATTCCACCTCCGGGCATACCGGCGCATACTCCACATACTGTCCAAGGGTATCGGTTAAAAAGTGATCCCGGGTATGCCCGCCGTTATAACGGACATTCTGTC
>JAHECJ010000339.1 GCA_024641805.1 Desulfococcus sp. | reverse complement strand
CGGCGAACCCCCGACCAGGGGATGGCGCCAAAGCACATGGCGCATGGTTCGGTGGTGGCAAACAGTTCAAAGCCAACGCGGCCGCCGTCACTGATGTCAAACCGGCCGAGGATTTTTTGCACCAGGGCGATGGCCACCATCTCCGCATGAAGAATGGAGCAATTGGCAGAGATCACCATATTGACCCCCGGCGCCAAGAGACGTCCTCCTGCATCAAAAACAGCGGCACCAAAAGGCCCGCCGGTCCGGTGCTCAATGTTTTTCCGGGACAGTTCAATGACAAAGTCCATCCGGTCTTCAATACCGGAAAACACCTTGGGAGACTGATCGATATATTCGGTGACCCATTCAGGCAGTTTTATTTTAAATTCAGGCAGTTGCATTGGTGGCCCGCTTTTTCAGGGAATCAAAAAAAGAGATTATTAAAAGGTTGCTGGTTGCCATTGGTAAAAATATATTTGTGTTCAGAGTTCAGGTTTCAGTGTTCAGGATATCCCTCAGCCACCTGAAACCTGAAACCCGACACCTGAAATCAGAATTCACGCATGCTTAATCCGCTGTAAACATTTTATCATTTAACTCCCAATAACTTCAAACTTCACGGAAAAATTACTACCGCCTCCCCGACCGGCAGTGTGTTCACCTTCAATCCATCCCCTTTCTCTGCCATGGTTTTCCAGAATTCATCCATCTTAACCCCGATCAACGGCGACACGTTTTTGTCCACCGGGCCGAACAGGTCGTCAAAATGGATGGGGATGACGGTTTTGGGGTGAAGCGGTTCGATGACATACCTGATCAGCGAAGCAGTGTCCTTCCTGCCGCCGATGCTTAAAAATACAATTTCCGCTGAAATACCCTCAAAAATGCCCGGTTTGACGCCCGGGCTGCCATAGTGCAGAAAAGTGCCCCTGGGGTGTTTGACCAAAATGGCATACGTGCCGCCTTCCCGATAGGCAGAGGCGGGCGCGGGCGGAATCAGCGGCTCATCGATCTCTCCCTGCCAGGGGATTTTCCCGAACAGGGCCGGGCTGTGAATGCTTTTAATAAACGTGGCCGTAAATTTGCCGGCGGTAACCGAGTCCCGGTCGCTGATAATCCGGATCTGCTTTTCCGGTATTCCTGCTCCCCGGGCCACATTGAATGTGCTTTCCGACCCAACGATCATTGCGCCGGAAGCTTGGGCAAAATAAGGGACGTCCATGGCATGGTCATAATGGGAATGGCTGACCAGAATCTTTTCCGCCTTGTTTCCGCCGGTGATGGAGAGCCATTCCTTGATCAACCGGTGCTGCGGTTTTAACGAAATCCCGCAGCCCACCTTGAGCAGACCATACCGGCTCACAAACGGATCAATATACAAGCCGGTCTCTCCGTCAGACAGATACAGGCCGGCGGTGCCCATCCAGATGACCCGGACGGAATCGTCTGCGACTTCATGTGTTTTCAAAAGTTTTTGCTTATACATATCCGTTGAAAATCAACAGCCATAATCGGCATTGCCGGTAAACATATTATAAAAGTTTTTACTTGAAATCATGGGCATGCATCATTTCAAGGGTCATCATGGCCGTGGACCAGATGACATCAATGGGAAAATGCGAACAACACTTCAAGTCCAGCAGCAGCGATGCTTTGGCCGGGAACTCATCATCGCCTGCCCATAAAATAAGAACCACCGGGAATCTTGGAAACGGGTAGAGCTTAACCGAGGCGTCACCAAAGTACTGTATTTCACCACCGAGGCTTCCTGCTTTTTTGATAAACGACTGGGGATCATTTCCAAACCGGTCCGCTATCCGATCCAGGGGAAGCACATGGGTGCCGTGAATAAAAAAATCGCCGCCCGGCAGGTCCGCAGGCTTGATCAGCTTTCCGGATTCCGGGATGTTTTCGGCATGGACCAGGTAGCGCAGAATGGCCAGTATGGATAAAAATTTCAGTTTCCGGATCAGTACGTTGCCCGTGTCCGAAAAGCTGTCAATGGTTTTATTCTGAACCGAAACCAGGATGTCATTGCCGAAACAGGAGAACCGGAAGGTCCGGGATACCGGGTCATAAAAAGCACCCGCACCGGCCGCAACATCATCCGGGGCCCGTTGGGCCAAAAGTTCCCATGCATGGTCTTCACCGGTCAGCGTCATCTGTTTTTATTCTTTTGGAAGGGTTATATTCAGCCGGATGATAATTATCAATATACTGAATTTAAAGTAAATAAATATTATTTAATCTTGTCCAGCAGTTCCGTTTTTTTGGCATCATAGTCTTTTTCCGAGATGAGCCCTTCATCCAGCAGCTCTTTTAAGTATGTCAATTTATCTTTAATGTCATCTTGAAGGGCACTTTCAGATACTTTTGCAGGCGCTGCCGGTTCAACGGCCGTATTTGTTTCAGGCTGTGGGGTTACAACCGGTGCCGCGCTGACGGCTTGATTTAGTTTTTCAAGATCTGCGACCACCCACATGGGTGCCGGCGCGCCGGTTTCAAACTTGTGAAGATCAGCATAGGCTGTAACGGGGATAATGGTGGTGTCCGAAAATTTTATTTCCAATGGATCATCTTTTGATAATCCGGGGGAGTAAGGCCGGGTCTCCGTAGGGTCTATTTCGGAATTGATGAAATTAAACGCGATATTCAGCCGTTTGCCGGAGTCAACAAACATCACTCCTTCGGTTTCACGGCTGACGGAGAATATCAGGGCCTGCCCCCTGTTATACGATATGAACCGGATCCGCTGGCTGGCGTCGGCTTTGGCCAGTGTATCGGCCAGAACCGGAGCCAGTTGTTCAATTTCCACTGTCTGGAAGACCGGGTTCTGTTTCTCGGTGTTCATCAGCCCGACTTTCTCGACGTATGCCAGGTCTTTCATGAATTTTTCAAGATCCGCAGGGGCGATCTCAAAGGGATGGTCGTATTGCCGGTCGATAATATTGCCTTCTTTCTGGCGCTGCTCCAGATTCACGACGAAATCTCTCTGTTTTACGACAGTGGTCTGAATCCACCGGGTGCTGCTGCATGCGGAAAGAAAGGCAGTGGCGATGATGACCAGGGCGGCGATTTTTTTCATGTTATGATGACCTCCGAAAGTGGGTTGGGTTTAATTTTTTAGCGGATCATGCCAAAAGTATTTGGAATTTTGTAATAAATATTTGCTGTTGTGTTTTTTATGATTGGTCCCGGTTTCATGTGTCGGGTGTCAGGAAAGTGAAATGCAGCTGAAACCTGAACACTGAAACCTGAAATCCGATATGAACAAATTTTGTTTCACAACAAAATGGTATCAATTATGAGAGATAAACTCCCATCGGTTTTTGTTTAAGAATCTATATAAGCTATTTTTCGCACAAGCGTCAATCCTGCAGCGGGAATTACGACGAATTAGATTTTCTGCCGGGCCTATTATTTCCGCTTCCTGATGATTTTTTTAGCCTGACATTTCAATAATTCGCATCGCGGTCCTGATCCCGTCGGTGGCACTTGATATGATGCCGCCGGAATGGCCGCTCCCTTCACCGGCAATAAACAGGTTTTCAAATCGGGCGCATAAACGGTTTTCATCCCGAATCACCTGAACCGGAGACGAAGTCTTGCTTTCAAGTCCCATGATCACACCGGTTTCAAAACCTTTTAATTTGCGGGAAAAAACTGTTAAGGCCTCCCGGATGGCGCTGCTGATTTCAGAAGGCAGCAGTTCCCATAAGGGAGCCAATTTCAGGCCCAGGGGATAACTGGACTCAGCGGTTCGGTCGGGAGCTTTCCGGTCAATAAAATCCTGGATACGGCAAAAGGGCGCCTGATACCCGGTGGTATATTCAAAAAATTTGTTTTCAAGGGCTCCCAGCCAGTCGAGGGCTTCCATGGGGGTGATTTCTCTGCCCAGCAGCGTGTCCATGTTGACGCCGGCCACACAGGCGGCATTGGCGAATTTTTTGTTTCGCAGATACAGGCTCATGCCGTTGACGATGTTAGTATTTTCATAGGGCGTTGCCGGGACGATCATTCCGCCGGGACACATGCAGAAGGTGTATACCGGAAGGCTCCCCGGATTTTTGGCGGTCAGACGGTATTCCGCGGCCATAACCCCTGCCAGGTTTTTTTGTCCCCAT
>JAHECJ010000338.1 GCA_024641805.1 Desulfococcus sp. | reverse complement strand
ATATCGTTTTTTTCGCCAATCAACCCGATTTTTATATTGTTTCCTTTCAACAGGAGTGCGCCGATCTGTTTTAAGTCAGCGGCAATTCGCTGGAGCCTGTCGTCAGAGAGGTCGTCGGTGATTTCTTTGACGACTTTAAGCTGGTGAATGCCGTGCCAGTTCTCGTTGAGGGCGGTGGCCGGAGAAAATGTCCGGGATGCAAGTGAAATGGCATACCGGTGGCCGCTTGAGACCACTGATGACTCTATGTTGGACCGGTCTTCAAGCAGTAGTTGTTTTAACCGCTTCAGGTCCGAAAAATCATATTCACATAGAATTTCATTCATCAGTGCAAACATTTTCTGCAGATTCCGGGAAAGACATTTTGCGGAAAAAGACATGATCGGCAGGCAGGCATCTTCACCTGTTTTGGAAAAATTGGTTCCGGCATTGATCGACAGTCCGATGCCTCCGGTGTAAAGATCGATGAGCTGGGCGATTTCAGTGTAACTGTGCCGTGATGTGCCGATCAAGGTCAGTGAATGGCAGAAAAAAGGGACCAGGGGCAGCAGATTCGCGGGCAGGGGCTGCAGGCCGAAAGCGGCGGTAAGATAAAAAATTCCCGATGTCGGCAGTTCATAGCAGGCCGCCTCAACGTTGGCATAGCCCGGGGTCTCGGCAACAGTTTGAATATCCGGGGCGATATCCTCAATTTCAAGTGTCGGCAGGCATGACAGGTCTTCTTTTTTTTCCTGAAGGTCAATCAGGGTGCGGGTGTCGGTCTGAATCATTTCAAGATCTGATTTCGAAAGACGTTCATGGATTATTTTCAATTGTTTGTCAACGTGTCTGCTCTCAGTCTTTGACATGGCCGGATCCGGCAGGAGCAGCAGCCGGACGCGGTGAGGGTTTTTGAGGAAATATTTTTCAATCTGGTTTTCTAAAAACGATCCTTTTTCAAGTTCTGTAAACAGTCTTGCGATTAAGTTATCAAATTGTAGAGAGACGGTCGGATCTCCGTTATGAAACCAGTCGCCGGACATTCGGAGCAGGAGTTTAATCCCATAGGGGTAGGGACTGTTGGTGACTTCCTTGCGGTGGAATTCGATCTGGTGAATGGCCGATTCAACCAGCTCTTTATCAATTCCGTTTGAGACCAGTCCGGCCAGTGTGTCGAAAATGATTTTTTCAATGGCATTTGCCGATGACGGGTCGACATCCTTTAGACCGCAGGCGAACATCGTGTCTTTGTTATCTGCGTCATATCCGCTTCCGTCTGCTAACGTGCTTCCAAGCCCTGACTCAATGAGTGCCTTGCGAAGCGGGGAGCCGGAATTCCCGATCAATACCTGCTCGAGAATCGTCAGGCTCAGAACCTCAAACGCGTCGCGTATATCCGCAGCAAGCCAGGCCAGGCATACCTGGGATTTCTTTGACGGGTCGTCATTCTCATCAAACGGGTAGTAATAGGTCCTTTCTTTGGGAGTATCCCAGCGGGGCTGCGACGGCACATCTGTTTTCGGGTCTATCCGGCTGAAATGATTTAATACTTTTTCTTCAATAAAACCGAGATGGGACCGGAGCGGCAGATTACCGTAAGTATAAAAAAAAGCATTGCTCGGGTGGTAGTGATGTTTGTGAAAAGCTTTAAGCTGTTCATGGGTCAGTTTCGGGATTTCTGCCGGGTCGCCGCCGGAGTTGAAACTGTAGGTGGTGTCGGGGTATAAAGCATTTAAGATCGATCGTGCCATGACCTGGTCCGGTGAGGACATGGCGCCTTTCATCTCATTGTACACCACGCCTTTGTATGTCAGCGTCCCAATCCCGCCAGAACCGTCATTTTTTTCAAACTCCAGCCGGTGGCCCTCCTGCCTGAAACTGAGCCGGTCCAGTTTCGGGAAAAATGCGGAATCCAGGTAAACCCCCATCAGGTTGTAATAATCTTTTTCATTCTGGGTCGCAAACGGATACATGGTCCAGTCCGAAGAAGTAAAGGCATTCATGAAAGTATTTAAACTCCGTTTAATCATAGAGAAAAACGGGTCACGCACGGGATATTTTTCAGACCCGCATAAAACGGTGTGCTCCAAAATGTGAGCAACGCCGGTGGAGTCCTTGGGAACTGTTTTAAACGCAACGGAAAAGGTGTTTTCCGCATCTTTGTTGCTGATATGAATATGGCGGGCGCCGGTGGCAAGGTGCGCAAGTTCGTAAAACATCGAACTGATTTCGGGCAGTGCCATCATTTTAATGATTTGATATCCGGAGATACGATCGCCGGTGTGAAGGCCGGGGTTAACTGGATCCATCGATAATGTCCTCATATGTTTTTATAGAAATTCCATTCAGGTATATCCTGGAAGGAGACTGCGGTTTATATCAAAAAAAACATCGAATTGCCATTTAAAATAAGCCGCATGAATTTTAATCAAACATGAGAAATGCGCGCTCTTCTGTTCCTTCCTGCAAACAAAATCAAACCGAAATCATCTGAAATTAAATGGCAGGCCGTGGATATGCAAAACCATGCAATCCGATTTGGAAGCGCATGGCAGGAGAAGTAATTTATTTAAGCGGAACCAGGACGGCTCGGAAATCAATGGTTTCAGATCACACGATACAGGCCGCGTTCTTTATGGGTGATTTTTTTTAATTTACCCAGACGGTAAATAATATTTCGCAATTTTTTTTCTTCAAAATTGGTTTTCGATTTAATGTCTGCAAAGGAAATTCCGGCTTTATTTTCTTTGATTATATTTAAAACAATGCCGGATGCGCTCTCACCTTTTTCCTGCAGTTTGTTTTTGGTAATCGAATGGGTTTTGGGCTGGTTTTTGTTTTCAGAAAGCTTCCGGATGTGTTTTTCCAGAACATCAATCTTATCTATCAGTTTATTGAAATCCTGTTTGGTCGCAAAATTGGCATGTTGCAGAAAAAATTTGATCATTGCATCAAAACTGGGGGAAAGTTTCGGCTTTGGCATGTTGGCTCCTGAAGAAGATTGAATAATCGCTATTTGATATATTATAATATATTTAATTAGTTAAACACGTCTTAAAAGTCAAGCAAAAGCTGGACGCTAAAGGCATGGATTCTGGAGCAAACGAACGGAATTTTCGCGGCAGGCGAATAGTTTTCTTCAGGAACGGAACGCAATCAGTCAATCGTAAATTTTTTATCAAAAGCTTTAGATTTTTTTCGAGGCATGGGATAATAGTCGGTAATTCCTGCCGGGACGCTTCCAAGGCTATATTCGGCTGGTTTTTCTGAAATTGAACATTAAAAAATTACCCTATAAATTAAATGGCATCAATCATGACGTCACCCAGAAATCTGCTTGCATCCAGCGCGCTGCACCCCAAAAAACAGTTCGGCCAGAATTTTCTAAAGGATCCGTCCACCGCCCGGATGATTGTGGACCGATCAAAATTATCCGCCGATGATATTATACTTGAAATCGGATCCGGGCTCGGCGCATTGACCATTCCGGCGGCCCGGCAGGTCAAGCGTGTGTACGGGGTGGAAAAGGACCATGAGATTGCCGGTGTTTTGCAAACGGAACTGTCAGCCCTTGATATTCACAATGTTGTCTTGATTAATAAAGATATTTTGACCGTTGATATCAGTGAAATCAGTGAGAAAGAAAAACAAAAATTAATTATACTCGGAAATCTGCCGTACAATATATCCTCACAGATCCTTGTGGCGCTTCTGAATGCAAAACAGTCCATTGAACGGGCCGTGCTGATGTTTCAGAAAGAAGTCGCTCAACGTCTGGCCGCCGGTCCCGGGAACAAGGATTACGGGAGACTGTCCGTGATGCTGCAATACAGCGCGGATGTGAAAAAGGTGGCCACGGTGGGGGCTCACCTTTTTTTGCCCATGCCGAAAGTGGCTTCGGAAGTCATCGAAATCCGGTTTAAAGAGGTGATCGAAAAACCGGCGGCGGATGAAACGCTGCTATCTGAGGTGGTGAAGGCGGCGTTTTCCACTAGAAGGAAAACCTTAAAAAATGCGCTGGCAAATATCAGCATGCCGATCGATGCGGAATCCATCACCATGATCCTGGCCCATGCAGCCATCGATGCTTCCCGGCGGGCTGAATCCTTGTCCGTATCAGAGTTTGTTGACCTCGCCAATGCGTT
>JAHECJ010000337.1 GCA_024641805.1 Desulfococcus sp. | reverse complement strand
GTTTATTCCGTTGACGGTGGTCTATGGAAAAGTGATTTCACCCTGGATTATCCCTTTGCTGATGATCGGTTTTCTGACATTCGGTTTCATCCGCGGGGTCCGCGTTTATGAGGTGTTTGTAGAAGGCGCCAAAGAAGGGTTTCAGGTGGCCGTCAAAATCATTCCATACCTGGTGGCCATCCTGGTGGCCGTGGGCATGTTTCGCGCCAGCGGCGCGATGGATCGCATGGTGATTTTTTTAGGCGCATGGACCGGCAAAATCGGTCTGCCGGCTGAAGCGCTGCCCATGGCTCTGCTGCGGCCGCTATCCGGTTCCGGGGCATACGGAATCCTGGCGTCGGTGATCAATGACCCGGCCATCGGCCCGGACAGCTATGTCGGGTATCTGGTGAGCACGCTGCAGGGGTCCACGGAAACAACGTTTTATGTGCTGGCGGTATATTTCGGCGCGATTCAGGTAAAAAGACTGCGGCATACACTGGCCGCCGCCCTGTCAGCGGATGTGGCCGGAGTGGTTTTTGCGGTGATCGGCTGTTATTATTTGTTCGGGTAGTTTTCTTCTCAAATACGGTGAGAGGATATTAAATGTTTTTTTTTGATAGTGTTCAGGTGTCAGGTTTCAGTAGTATTACCCATTCCTGACACCAGACACCTGAACACATTAATTTAAAAGTCTTTTGATCAATGTTCAGGAGTCGAATTTCTTAAAATTCCATCCTTCTGATCCAGAAAATATTATTCCCATTTATCATCCCGCTTATCCAGATCAATCGTGTCGTCATTTTGATTATTGGTTCGGGTTTCAGTTTGAGAATACTCATACATCCGGTTTTCCTGAATCAGCGAGGTTAGCATCCAGTTGGCAATACTGATGAGCAGGGAACCGAATACAGCCGTCCAGAATCCGGTCACCGTGAAGCCGGCAATCAGCTCGGAAGCCATTTTCAGCATGAGCGCATTGATGATAAATGTGAACAGGCCGAGGCTCATGACATTGATGGGGAGTGTCAGAATCAGCAGCAGGGGCCTGAAAAACATATTCAGAATGCCCAGCGCGGCTGCTGTAAAAAAAGCGCTGAAAAAGTCCTTCACATAGATTCCGTCAAGCACATAGGAGGCGAACATCACCGCCGCTGTCAGACACAGCCATTTGATCATCAATCGGGTGATCATCTCATTTCCGAAATTCCCGTTCCGCGGGGATTGTTTATAATAATTTGTGATTCTGATATGCCGCATGAATCAACCTGCCGTTAATTGAAAGGGTTATGGTATTGTCAGCGCCTGCTGTAATCATTATTTCATCTGCGCTGCCGCCGCGCAATTCCGGATAGGTTGTTCTCAGCCAGCCGAAATCAAGATGTTCCAGTGCTTCTTTTAAAAGTGAGATTTCTGATTCAATTATTCCTGTATTTTCAGATTGGTTTAATTTAAAATAATTTGAAATCAGTCGGTTATATTTTTTTTTGATTGCTGTTTGGATGCATGATGTACTGAGATCCAGCTTGATTCGTAATGAATTTTCATTTCCCATCATGTTAAAGGAATGGTACCAGTTTTCAAGCCGGCGATGCAAGGGGGATTTTGTTGAACAATTTTATAATTATTTCTGTATGAAAGAAGTTTGAACGATGCGTGATTTTAAAATTTCAAACGACCCGAAATTCTGGCAGCCGTACGACCGGAAACATATATGGCATCCTTATACATCCATGCTTCATCCGATGCCCGCATTTATGGTCGCTGGTGCGGAAGGGGTGTATTTAAGGCTGTCAGACGGAAGAAGGCTGATTGACGGCATGTCCTCATGGTGGACGGCCATCCACGGGTATAATCATCCTCGGCTGAATGCCGCCATTGAAGAACAGTTGAAGTCCATGGCCCATGTAATGTTCGGCGGATTAACGCATCAGCCTGTGATTTGCCTGGCGGAACGTCTGATCGAATTGACGGCCGATCCGCTGCAGCATGTTTTTTTCTGCGATTCAGGGTCTGTTTCCGTGGAAGTGGCAATTAAAATGGCCATTCAATATTGGTTTGCGCAAGGAAAGACAAACAAGCAGCGTCTGTTGACGGTTCGCGGCGGATATCACGGAGATACATTCGGCGCCATGAGCGTCTGCGATCCGGTCAACGGCATGCACCAGATGTTTACCGGGGTGCTTCCCCAGCATCTGTTCGCGCCCAAACCGCATCGAGATGACGGTAATTGGGATGATGGCTGGATGAATGAATTTAAAAGCCTGCTGGAGAGCCATCGCGATGAAGTTGCTGCGGTAATCGCTGAACCTATCGTTCAGGGGGCCGGAGGGATGAATATCTACAGCGCGGAATATCTTCGCAGGTTCCGCAAGCTTTGCGACGAAAATGACGTGCTTTTGATTTTTGACGAGATCGCCACCGGCTTCGGTCGCACGGGAAAGCTGTTTGCCTGTGAACACGCGGATGTGGTCCCGGATATTATGTGTCTGGGGAAAGCCCTGACTGGTGGGTACATGACCCTGGCAGCAACGCTGGCAAGCACCCGGGTGGCCGAAGGAATTTCTGCGGACGGGAGCGGTGTGCTGATGCACGGCCCTACGTTTATGGCAAATCCGCTGGCATGCCGGGTGGCCATGGAAAGTATTGACCTGCTTCTGGAAAGCCCCTGGCAGGAGCGGGTGGAAGCGATTGAAAAACAGATAAAGAAAGAACTTGAGCCCTGTCGGCATTTGCCGGTGGTTGCTGATGTAAGAAATATCGGGGCCATCGGCGTGGTGGAAACCAAAACACCGGTCAAAATGCCCGAGATCCAGGAACGGTTTGTGGAAAGCGGTGTATGGATCCGGCCGTTTGGAAACCTTGTCTACATCATGCCGCCGTATATTATCAAACCGGATGAGCTGTCAAAATTGACCGGTGTCATATGCAGGGTGATGAAAGAGTTGAGTGCGCAACCGGGGTGATAATTAATATTGGATTACGCTAATCCAGCCTGTATGTATTGATAGGATAAAATAAAAAAGGTTGGCGGTGACCCCGCCAACCTTTTTTATTTAAATATTAAAATTCCGAAGGAATTTTAGAACAGACCGGAAACCTTACCGGTTGCCGGGTCAACGTCGATTCTTCGGAAAGCCGGGTTAGAGGCGGTTCCGGGCATCAGGCTGATGGTTCCTGCGCACGGGCAGAGGAACTTGGCGCCTGAGTAGATCAGAACGTCACGAATCGGCAATGTCCATCCCTTGGGAACACCCTTGAGTGTCGGATCATGGGTCAGGCTCAGGTGGGTTTTTACCATCATGGTGGCAAAGTCCGCATATTTGGGATCATTTTCCAGCATTTTGGCTTTTGCTTCTGCTTCCGGAGACCAGGAAACACCGTCGGCACCGTATACTTCCCTGGCGATGGTGGCAACGCGCTCTCTTAATTTCATTTCCAGCGGATACAGGAAGTTGAAATCATTGCCGGCTTCGCAGGCGTCAATAACGGCATCAGCAAATTCCAGAGAGCCTTCGCCGCCCTTGAGCCAGTGGTTGGACTCGGCGCAACGGGCGCCGGCAGCTTCAGCAATCTTTTTCACCAAGGCCACTTCTGCGTCAGTGTCAGTGTAGAAACGGTTGATGCATACCACGGGGTTGATGCCGGATTTGCGGATGACGCCGATCAGGTGCACCATGTTTTCACAGCCTTTTTCCACCAGTCCCAGGTTTTCCTTGGTGTAGGCATCGTCTAAGGCCTTGCCGGCAACGACTTTGGGACCGCCGCCGTGCATTTTAAGGGCGCGGATGGTGGCGGTAAGAATGGAGACATGGGGTTTCAGGCCGGAGAAGCGACATTTCACGTTCCAGAATTTTTCAAATCCGATGTCTGCGGCAAAACCGGACTCGGTGACATGATAATCCCAGAGTTTGAGGCCCACGCGGTCGGCGATGATGGAGCTCTGGCCCACGGCGATGTTGGCGAACGGGCCGGCATGCACCAGGCATGGCTGATATTCGGCGGTGCTCATGAGGGTCGGGTTGATGGTGTTTCTCATGAAGGCTGCCATGGCGTTGCCGACTTCCAGGTCACCGCAGGTAACCGGCTTGCCGCTCTTGTCAAACGCCACGGTGATGTTGTTGATGCGTTCCTTCAGGTCCGCCATGTC
>JAHECJ010000336.1 GCA_024641805.1 Desulfococcus sp. | reverse complement strand
GTGATAACGCAGTGGGAAATTTCTCCGCGCCAGGCTTCGTTAACAGTGACCACAAAAGACGAAGGCGCCAGATCAAAATTTCCGGAGTCCACGCACTGGGTTTCGATGGGGCTGCTGGCCAGCAGGGACTTGATGATTCCGATGGACTGCATCACCTCTTCAGCCCGGACTTTAGCCCGTGCATAAACATCTCCGGTGGATTTGGCGTTTTCAGGAATATCGATCCGGTGATAATGTTCCGTAGGAAAACAGCGGCGGGCGTCATACGCAGACCCGCAGGCCCGCCCGGCAGGGCCGACCAGCCCGAGCTTTTCAGCATCATGGCTGCTGACGGCACCGCATTTTTCAAACCGGGTAAGAACACTGGAAGTTAAAAACAGCAGATCCAGCACATGTGCAATCTGGGGTTCCAGGTCATTGATCCGCTCCATGAGTGTTCTGCTGATGTCACTGTCAATCGCAAAACGGACGCCGCCGGGCCGGACAAACCCTTTGCCCAGACGGTTCCCGCAAATCAGCAAGGTCATATTAAGAAAGTCGCCGCGGATCCGGCCGAAATAATTTGCCGGCGGCAGAAACGCCACATCCCCGCTGAGCGCGCCCAGATCACCGATGTGATTGGCAATCCGTTCCAGCTCAAGCCCGATGGTGCGGATTATACGCGCGCCGGCATCCGGCGACGTTCCTGACAAGGCTTCAATGGCCTGGGCCATGCTGACGCCGTGGCCGACGGTGGTGTCACCGGCAATGCTGTCGACTATCACCGGCAACCGCTTGGGGGCGGCCGTCAGCAAAAGGGGCTCAATGCCGCGATGCTGATATCCCAGCTGGATTTCCAGGTGGAGAACACGCTCGCCGATGCAGTTGAACCGGAAATGACCGGGTTCAATGACGCCCGCATGCACGGGCCCAACCGCCACTTCATGAATTTCGTCGCCATCCACCGAATAGTAATCATAGTTACCGGGGATGTCCTTTTTGTAATCATTGCCGAAAACATCGGCTTTTCCAGGGTAATTGGGATGATACCGGACCATCTTCAGCCAGGGATGACCTTCGGGATGAATCCCGAACTGCTCGGCGATCTCCCGTTCAAACAGGTGAAACGGTTCGCACTCACTGGTGAATGCCGGATAGGCGTTTGGCGCCTCACAGGTTGCCGCCAGCAGTTTGTCGGTCCTTAAAACAGCCGCCAGCTTGTCTTTCTTTTTTTCTGTATAGCCGAAAAACTGGACCACCTTTCCGCCGGCCTCAACGATCTTTAAGGCCTGTTTCCGAAAATCGTCAAAAGACAGATGGGGGATTTGTTTTGAGGCAAGCGCATTACCATTTATAATTTCAGTAAATGAGGTTTCCATTAAAATCCTCCGCCGATGGCAGCCACGGCTTCCATGATTGTTCGGTAAAGGGTTTCCGGCATCCAGAAACACAACACCAGCGACGTTAACAACAATGCATACTGGGGCCAGACCAGACAGGCTTTTTCGGTGATGGCAACACGGATATCCGGGGATGCGTCGCCAAAAGAGATTTTCATGACGTGGTTGGCAAATCCCGCAAAAATAAAACACAGACTCAGGATAAAGATTGCCGCCATTGTGTAGTGCCCGTTACGGAACGCACCGACGATGATCAACAGCTCTCCGATAAAAATACCGAACGGCGGGAATCCGGAAATACCTGCAAATCCGGCAAAAAAGGCCACGAATGTTTTTGGCATCAGTTTTGCCAGATTCCCGGTCTGCCCGATAAACCGGCTCTTAAACCCGAAAAGGATGTTCCCGGATGTCAGAAACAGGGATGATTTGATCAGGCTGTGATGGAGCAGACACAGGATTGCGCCATAAGCCCCGATACCTCCGATGCCGGTGCCGAATGCAATTATTCCCATATTTTCAATACTGGAATACGCCAGCATCCGCTTGTATTCCGTCTGTTTGATAATGAATGTGGCGGCCGCCAGGATGGACATTAACCCGAACACCATTAAAATGGTGCCTGAAAAATTCCCGAGGCCCGCGGCAAACATAATTTTATTGGTTTTAAAAATGCCTAAGTACGCACAGTTCAGCAGAACACCGGACAACAGGGCGGATGCCGGGCTCGGCGCCTCACTGTGGGCGTCCGGCAGCCAGGTGTGCATGGGCGCCAGGCCCATTTTGGTGCCGTATCCCACCAGTATAAAAACAAACCCAGCCTTGAGCCATTTGGGATCCAGCTGCGCGGCAACCCCGGTCAGTGCGGAAAAAGAAACCGGTACATTCACATTCCCCGCATCCATTGCAAGGGTAATCAGGATGGATCCCAACAGAGCCATGGCGATTCCCACGGAACAGATCAGCACATATTTCCAGGTGGCCTCAAGGGACTCGGCGGATCTGTGCGTATAAATCAACGGTGCACTGGCCAGGGTAGTCGCTTCAATGGCAATCCACATCACCATGATATGATCCGAGAGAGTCACCATGGTCATAGTGGATAAGAACAGCAGCATGGAACCGGTAAAAATGTTTTCAGAATGGATATCCGCTGCTTTGAGATATTCTGTCACGTATATGGAAATCAGAAAAAAAAGTAATGATATCACGATCAGGGACAAAAGGCCCTCGGGTGTGACCGCAAAATAATCCGGGAACAGGGCTTCTGGACGGTTGGCCCATAACATGATTGACAGGAACAGGTGGACGGCTCCGGTGAGTCCCAGCACCAGGCGTCCCGCTGTTTTGGGAATAAAAAACGCTGCCAGGCCGGCGATAAAGGGAACCAGGAAAACAATTTCAACCATTACGAACCACCTATTCCTTTAATGTTCTGAGCAGTGCGGTATCCACGCCGTCAAATTTCTGGCTGATACTCTGGAGCATGATGGCCATAATCATGACCCCGGCCAAAACGTCCAGCAGGATGCCGAATTCCACAATATGCTGTGCACGGGCGGAGAATGACGTACCGACCAGATAAATTCCGTTCTCCATCATAATATAACCAAGGACCATGGCAATGGCATTGCGCCGCGCCATGAGCAGAAACATGCCGGCAACCACCAGGGTGATGGCAGTGGTCATGATCAGCGTGCTGCCGCCAAAAAGAGATACCGTAAACTTATGACTTAAAACCGGTGCGGCAACGATTAACAACAGGCCCAGAAACAAGGAGGCATGGAAGCCGACAATCGGCTCCACCTCCCGTTTTATGGCTACTTTTTTGATCACCGAATAAATACTCCAGGGAATGATAATGCCCCGGATACTTAAGGTCGCCACCGTGAACACGACACTGCCCGTGGCCATATCATGTCCTAAAAAAAACGGCACAATGGAGACCACAATCCCCTGAAAAGCCAGAACCTGGATCAACCCGGAAAGCCGGCTGGATCCGAAGGAGAAAAGGACTGACAGCAACACCAGGGACAAAAGGATATCAACCGGATGTGTCATTTTATAAACTCCAGAGTGATAACGGTTGCAAAAAAGGCCAGGGCAAACGAAGTCAAAACAAATTTGGGGACCCTGTCCATCCGATACCTTGCCATGACCGATTCCGTAATGCCGGCAGTCACATACACCAGCAGCAGGGCAAAGCCGAACATGCCGGCATTTAAAACCGGATTTCCCATGTCAAACGGGCAAATCAGTCTCGCCACAAGGGTGGAAAAGAAAAACAGCTTGATAAAAGAACCCAGCTCAATGAGACCGAAATCCGGCCCGCTGTGGTCCAGCACCATGACTTCATGAATCATGGTCAGTTCCAGGTGAGTGGCCGGGTCATCCACCGGTACCCGGGAGTTTTCCGTCAGAAGTATAATAAAAAAAGCCATGACCACAAACAGCAGCGGGGCACCGGCAGCATGCCAGAGTCCAGCGGGCTGGCTGCCGGAAAAATAGGCGGCCAGGCTCAATTCGCCGGTCAGTTTATAAAACAGAACCAGAATCATGAGCATGGTGGCCTCGCAGATGATCGGGAAATATGCCTCCCGGGCGGCGCCCATGCCCTCAAATGGGGACGCTGTGTCCATGGCCGCAGCAATGGTAAAGAACCGCCCCAGACCCAGCAGGTACAGAATAAAGATCACATCCCCCTGAAAAGAAACCACCGGGGATTGTCCGGCAATAGGCAAAAACAGAAGGACT
>JAHECJ010000335.1 GCA_024641805.1 Desulfococcus sp. | reverse complement strand
TTAAAAATGCAATTTCCAAAAATCCTCATTATGACGCTTTTCATCGCAGGCATTGGATTTTTCTGTGGTTGTTCCGCAAATAATAAAACCGGCCGCCCCATTGAATATTATACACTTCATTACGAACCTCCTGCTTCCGATGAAGCCCCCCCGCTTCCGGTAACACTTTCGATTGAAAAATTCACGACAAGCCCCCCCTATAACACCACCCGGATCATCTACAGCACCTCAGAATTTTCTCAAAACCGATACTATTATCATCAATGGATTACTCCCCCGGATGAAATTGTAACGCAACTGCTGGCTCGCGATCTTATCACATCGAATCGGTTTCTGGCAGTAATGATTTCAAATAATATGTTTGCCGATTTCCTGCTCACAGGAACCATTGACGAATTTTATGAACAGGATTTAGACAGTCAATGGAATGCGGTATTATCAATCACGATCGTGCTTATGAATAATTTGGGAAAAGATGAGACAGAACGTATCTGCTTTCAAAAAAATTATAAGAAGATCCATCTCTGCGAACAAAAAAACCCGAAAAGCCTGGCTCGGGCATTAAGCATGGACATGTCCGAAATATCCGGACAGATTCGTGAAGATATTATCAGCGCGATTGTAAAATTAAACGGTTCTCAGGAAACCCCCGGTAAACTTTAACTATAGACACCGCAAAAATAAAATACCGGGACGCACCGCATTATGAGGTATATCCCGGTATATTTGAAAAACCTGTTCGTTTTATAATTTTTAACAGATTTTATGCAACAGTCTCGTGGCTATGAGATTATGCCACGGGGGTTAAAAAAAAGATTCCGTTTTATAATAGTCGGCTTCATTATCTTTTTTCTGAAACCGGGTTTTGATTAAATCCACGACTTTGTCCAAAATACCCGTTGAACGAAAACCGACATAATTACCGCTTTCTGACGGATATAAAAAATACATTGCCCCAAAATCCATCGGCAATATATATTTACGGGTGAACGGCCGGCGTACATTCAGAAAAGACAATTTAAAGTTAAACATAAGGTACCTCCTTTTTATATCACATTCCACAAAGGAACAAACATCCACTCCCAATTAAACCCACAATCACTGTTGATCCTCTTTTTGAATTTCAAATTCTTATTTTTTAATTTGCAACATACATGCCATTTCCCATGGAGAAATTCTTATTTGAACGTATCGGTTGTCATATAAAAAATAACTTATTAAATATACAGATTAATATATAATTTTTTAAATGAACAAATACCTGCAGAGGGATGTCAGGAAATCGGTGTTAACGGGTATTCAATCAAAGAGGCACAAAAAACGAGGCAATTATGCCCCGGTCGGAAAACGAAAACGAATATTACTTATTGAATTATATATAGATATCAAAAATGGGGCGCAATTGACCTAAAAGGGGGCTACAACAGTCTATGTTTTTTCATTTTTCGAAATAATGTTTTACGGTTGATATCCAATATAGACGCAGCTCTGTTCTTACGCCACTGATTTTTCTCAAGAACTCCCCGGATAACATTTTTTTCAAAACTATCGATGGCCTGTTCCAATGATACCGAATTTTCCTGGATTTCAACCGGGTCGAAACCTTCCACAGACACCGATCTGGGAACCGAAGCAGACAAGAAATCCAGAGTCTTGAGCGTTATATACCGTTGCAGGACATTCTGAAGCTCACGTACGTTTCCAGGCCAGTCATAATTATAAAGCATGCCCAGTACTTTGCCGTCCAGCACCGGCATATTGTCGGTGTTGGCATAAATTGAAAGAAAGTGTTCAATTAACAAAGGGAGGTCATCTTTTCTTTCCCTGAGCGGCGGCAGCGTAATGGGAATAATATGGATTCGATAAAAAAAGTCCTCGCGCATTCGGCCGTTTTTGACTTCTTCTTTTAAATTCCGGTTAGTGGCGGCAACAATGCGTACATTGGCTTTTTTCACTTCATTGCCGCCGACCGGGGTATAGCCGCCCCCCTCAAGCACCCGAAGTAATTTAACCTGACCGGACAGATCAATTTCACCCAGTTCATCTAAAAAAAGCGTCCCGCCGTTGGCCTGGTCAAAATACCCGGGTTTGTCGGCATGAGCCCCGGTAAATGCACCTTTTTTATAACCGAAAAATTCGCTTTCGAATAAATTTTCAGGAATGGCACTGCAGTTGACCGGAACAAAGGGCCGCTTTTGGTTGTCACTCAATTTATGAATCTCACGGGCAACCAGTTCCTTTCCGGTTCCGGATTCACCATAGATAATGACATTGGCATTGGTCACGGCAGCTTTTGAAATATGCTCGTAAACATCCTGCATCGAACGGTTTTTCCCTATGATATCACCAAACTTATAACGTTCTTTAATGCTTGACTTTAAGTGTTTGTTTTCATTCCTGAGCTGCTGCTCCTCCAATTTGTGCTCGGTCATATCCGAGATAAAGCCTTCGACTTCACTCACTTCGCCGTCATCCGAGACAATGCCTAAGCCTTCTTCCCACACCCATTTGAGCTGCCCGGAAGCGGTTATAATCCGGTACTCCATCTGAAACGGTCGGCCGGAAGCCAGGGAAGACTGAATTTGATGAATCACTCGCTCCCTGTCTTCCGAATGAATCATATCCATATAGGATTTTTTTGAGTTATCGATCAATTCAAACGGAGAAAAATCTGTCAGCCACTTGCATCCGGCGCTGACATATTTCATGGTGCGATGAGAATCATTTAAGCAGCGGTACGCCATGCCCGGCAGATTCCCCATTAGCTTGGACAGTTTACGCTCACTTTCAATTAATGCTTTTTCCGTTTGCTTAAACGCGGTTATATCGTTAAAGGATCCGACACTGCAAAGTGTTCCGTTGATCATATCAATGCGGACATACATGTCCTTGTATTCCCCGAACCGATTATGTACTTTGCATTCATACTCGGTCGGCGCCAGACTCCGGTCCTGACGGCGCTTGATATGATACCGTTTCATTCTTTCCAGATCATCATCCGCCACAAAATCCGTCCACTTCATTTTGTTGCGGATTTCTTTTTTGGAATACCCGGTCAACTCTTCAAATTTCGCATTCACCATTGATATGGTCATATCATTTTCAATAATAATGGTGGCGGTCCCTGTATTTTCAAAAACACTGCGGTACCTTTCTTCACTCTCTTCCAAGGCTTTTTGGGTGGACTGACGCTGGACTTCCATTATTTTTAACTCTTCGAGGCGGTGACGAAGATGGTGAATCTCATCAATGAGTTCTTGTCTCGATTTTTTTATATCATTCATACAAATACGGACACGAAAAACAGGTTGAAAAAAATTAATCTAAGACGACGCAGCGCAAAGACAAATCCCGTATGTTTCTTTAAATACCGGGAGCGGATGATTGAATTCCGCAAAGCGCACTTTTCAATTTTAGAATACATTATCATGTGAAAATTCGCTAATCTCCCGCCGCTTCGGGGCACTGGGAATCTTTGTCGGATATCCCAGGGGAATCAGGGCGACATTATCGAATCCATCCGGCAGGTTTAGGGCGGCATTCACTTTATCATGTTCATACAAGCCCACCACCACGGTTCCCAATCCAAGGGAATGCGCCGTCAGACAAATGCTCTGGGTGGCCAGCCCGAGATCAAACATAAACCAGTCCCCAAACTTGGTGGTAACTATCCCTTTATAGTATCCGGACGTCCCATGTTTGGCGCATATGGCCAATACGACAGGTGCACTCAGTATTGATTTATATGCCGGATTGGAAGCCGGGACTGCCGCCTGGAGCTTTTCCTTGACGTTTACATCTTTTACAACAATTATTTCCCAGCATTGGGTATTGGCCCATGACGGTGTCCATTGAACCGCCTCAAGTATGGTATGAAGCGTTTCCTCAGGAATATCTTTATCAGAATAATTACGGATACTTCTCCGTTGCTTTACAATTGTCATTAAATCTTCCATATTCGTCCCTCCGACATTCCTTTTAATTTGTTGATTTCCAGAATTCAGTAAAACCAGATATCATGAATTGCTAATATTTTAAACCAAAACGAAAGGTCTTTTTATTTTTGACCGGAGACAGTCATTATAAATAGAGCGGGTAAACAAAGCAGATACAGGGGGTGCCGCCGTTGATCAAAAA
>JAHECJ010000334.1 GCA_024641805.1 Desulfococcus sp. | reverse complement strand
CCAATTTTTTCCGGAGTGTATTTTCCATTCCCGTGGCATTTACATTTAACGCGATGATCGGCGGTTTGCTGGGGGTTTTCGGCACAGTGAATGTAGCCGCTATCCTACAGAGCTGGGCCGCCGTTATTTCAAAGGCGGCGTCGGATTGTGTGGCCGGCTTTATCGAAGGGTCCGTGGATCGGGCCAATAATGTCAAAAACCGGCTCAAGGATTACCGGCAGAAACTGAATCAGTTTCTGGACTGTTATACCCGGCTGGAAATTCTGTTTCCGGAAACCGATGTCTATGACCTCCTGGACCATCCCAAAGAGTGGCTTGCCGCGGCAAAGCCGGAGGCCAGGGACCAGATCATGGTTTTAATCATCAATGCCTTGGATTTGCTGTATTTCTGGATGTATCAGCCCCGTGCCCGGACAGCGTTCGCCAGCCAGTTATGCCGGATGGAACCGGATGAACGTCGGATATTGATCAAGGCGCAGGCGGTTTTGAAGATGGAACGGGAAATCAGCCAGATGTTCATTGACGGAATCGCCGGCCGGAATTTTTCAAAACCCCTGGCATTTTACCTGAACCGGTCCGAGGAATATTTAAAAGCAATCGATCATCTGGACAGCTGCGTAAAAACCGATCTGTGATTTTACCCCGTAATATCGAAACGTACCGATAATCAGATTCAGGGCCACGGGCGCAAGTTCCGCTCACGGCTGGGATCGCCATATTTCTCCAAAAATCAGTTGCTTCCTGATAATTTCAATTGCATCCGCATTTTCCGTAATGATATATATTTGATCGTTAGCTGCTTTTTATTGTGAAAATAAATGCGTTTCCATCCGGAAAAAGTCTCTTAAATTAGGGCAAAGGAGAAAACAGTGTATGACGTCAAAAACCTATCAAATTAAAATGATTCGCAAACGGAAAAAAAGTGCAAATAAGGAAAATCGAAAGGCCGATCAGAAAAGAATCGATAAAAACGCGGAAGTGCTTAAAGAGAAATAACGTCCCGCACCGTATGGGCGCAAATATGTGGCGGCCATACGGTGTCTTTTTTCCAGTCTCCTCTAAACACCAAATGATGCCATCGTGCGGTTTCTTAACTGAAAGTACCGTATCCATTATTTCAAATTGTTTCTGATAGTTGTTTGGAAGCAGCTTTTCCACGAACGCGGAGTCCCATAGAAGATGAAAGCCGCATTAATTTACCCGCCGACCGCTGATCCCACGGCTCCGTATCTGTCCGTCCCTTCCCTGACCGGCTATTTAAGGGCAAACGGGGTGGAGGTGCTGCCGATTGATGCCAATATCGAGGCGGTTGATCATTTGTTAGCGCAGGAGACGCTGACCGGCCTTGCAAACCGGCTGGAATACAGACTGAAGCGCCTCAACGGGAAGACCGTTCTGAGCCATGAGGAACATCTGGCCTATCTGGACCTGACACATTCCAGTGGAAGAGCGCGAAGAATTCAGGAAAAAATCGCGGATGCTGTTTCCGTGATGCGGGATAAGTCCGGAGCCAGGTTTTATGATCCGGAACAATATGAAACTGCAGCAGTTGTTATCGACGAGGCACTTCAATTGGTGAGCGATGCGTATACGCCGCTTACCCTTGATTTCAGCAGTTACCGGACCCCTTTTTCGCTCCTCAGCCCAAAAGAGATAAGGGCGGGTGCCGACCCCGAGCGCAATCCGTTTCACGAATACTATTGCCGCCTGATGGATCGCCTGTCAGATCAAAAGCTGAACCTGGTCGGTATCTCCATCGTTTTCCCCGGCCAGATTCAACCCGCCTATTCCCTGGCATATATGCTTCGCCGATATTTTCCCGACATGTATTTAACCGCAGGCGGACCGGCCATCACGCAGCTCTTCTCACGACTTACCGGAAATCAGTTGAAAAACGCCATCGAACCGTTTGACTCCGCCATTTTATTTGAAGGGGAGGCAGCGCTTCTTGGCGTGATTTCGGACCTTGAAAAAGGCCGCCGCCCCCTGGGCAGGATCGCAGGGGAGAGATGTACGGATCTTGGCAGCCTTCCGGCGCCGGATTTTGACGGCCTGCCCATGGACAAATACCTCTCTCCAAAACCCGTTCTCCCCTATGATGCGACTAGGGGATGCTATTGGGGAAAATGCGCCTTCTGCCATTACGGCCTGGCTGAAGCCGGAACGGCGCCCTATCGGCAGCGTCCCGTCAAAGACGTTCTGTCCCAACTGCACGAGATATCCAGCCGGTATGAATGCAACATCTTTTACCTTTCCCAGGACACCATGAGCCCCAAATACGCAGTGCAGATGGCCCGGGTCTTTTCAGATGCAAAAGTTCCCTGGAGATGGGCTTCAGACATGCGACCCGAGTCGGCGCTGACGCCGGAGACCTGCCGCCGGCTTTATGATGGCGGGGCGATTGCGTTTTCACTGGGCGTTGAATCCGGTTCCAAACGCATTCTCTCGCTGATCAACAAAGGCGTTTCTCTGGAAGATATGCGGTCGGCGATCCGGAATCTGGCAAATGCGGGGATTGCTGCTGAATGCATGACATTCACCGGATTTCCGGGGGAAACCGGCCGGGAGGCTCTTGCCACCATGCAATTTCTTGATTCCCTCAGGGAGAACATTTCCCTTTTTATCTGCGGGGAGTTCGACCTGGTTCCCGGTTCACGGATCGCCAGGCATCCCGGTGAATACGGAATCAGCGATATCTGGACGGTTGCCGGGGATGAATTTGTCAAAACTCTTTTTTACGAAGAAGAGACGCCTTCAACGTCCCGTAGGGATGTCCATAAAGCAGAAACTGCCATCGAAAAGCTATCCCGCACATACTGGCTTCACACATACCCCTGGGCAGGTTCCCTGTCCACGGCTCATACACTCCTCTGGTATCATCAATTCGGCTCCGGCATTTTCCGTCTTTCGGCTGAACAGCCGTTTAAGCGGGCGCAATCTTTTTTTGTGACAGAAAAGCCGGGCAACAGGCGATATAAAATGGCCCTTCGCGCCAAGGGCGTGGAAGCTGATATCTGGGAAACGCTCATTTATGAAAAAAGATCCGTCAGCCGAAGCGCCTACCGAAAGCTGGCAAAAGATCTTTCCCGGTGAGGCCCGGGTCGCATGCAATCAGCGACCCGGATTATCCGGTGTTTGCATGGATCTTATTTCATAAAGGGCATGATCAGGAGCTGGATCAGTGATTTCGGCTTTTTGACGTAGGCCAGGCCGATAATCATCCCATCATGACCGGCGGCCGGCTGGGCCCGATACGTGCCGCAAACCCGGTCCCAGACAGACAGGTTGAAGCCGAAGTTGGAGTTCGATTCTTCCATGATCACCGAATGATGCACCCGGTGCATGTCCGGGGTGACAATCAGAAGGCGGATGAATTTGTCAATAAACGCAGGTATATAAATGTTGGCGTGATTAAACATGGCCGTTCCGTTGAGCAGAACTTCAAAGAGCAGGACCGCGTTGGGGGGAAACCCGAAGGCGGCCACCGCTGTGAGTTTGATAAATAAGGATATAATAATTTCAATGGGATGAAACCGGATGGCCGTGGTTACGTCAATGTCCAGGTCCGAATGATGGACTTGGTGAAGCCGCCACAAAATCGGTACAAAATGAAACAGGATATGCTGCAGGTAGATGATAAAGTCGAAAATAATGATGGTGGCAATCCAGTCGGCCCAGATCGGGAGGTTTAACTGGTTGAGAATGCCCATGTTGTGGGATTGTGCAAAACTGGCAAAGGTCACCGGCAGCATGATAAAACCAAAACGCAGAATCAGGTTGTCAATCGCCACCAGGCCGAGGTTGTTCAGCCATCGTTTGGGTTTGGCATCCACGGTTTTTTTCCGTTGAAACAGGACTTCCCATCCGCCCATGACGATCAGCACGCCGACAAAAGAGATGAGCCGGATTGATTTTTCAGTGAAAAAGGGTTCCATTGATATTCTGATACAGTCAACTATCTTAAAATATTTTATTTTTGGTTAGGTTTAGAAGTTTTTCCCGGCATAAACCAGCTAAAAAATATCATTTCAACGGTCATGCGGATTTTGTCAAACAGACTATACTGCCTTTGATTCTTGTCAGATTCAGTGTTTGCAATTCGTGAATTCAAAAATCCGGTTATCAATGTTTTTGCATAAACCGCA
>JAHECJ010000333.1 GCA_024641805.1 Desulfococcus sp. | reverse complement strand
CCGAAAGGCGAGGGGACAGGGCTCGGTCTTTCTATTGTCCATGGCCTGGTCAAAGCGCAGAATGGGTTTATTGCCGTTGAAAGTGATATCGGTCATGGGACCACATTTCATGTTTATTTACCCGCAACAGTGAATGCTGATATTCCCGATAAAGTGGAAGCAGCAGATATGCCGTCCGGCACTGAAACGATTTTATTCATTGATGATGAACCGCTGCTGGCTGATGTCGGCAGGCAGATGCTGGAATTTCTTGGATACATTGTTGACACTCAGACAAGCAGTACCGATGCTCTGAGGCTTTTTAAATTAAATCCGAAAAAATATGATCTAATCATTACGGACATGACCATGCCGGAGATTACGGGAGACAGGCTGGCGCAACAGGTTCTGGAATTAAGGCCAGATATCCCGGTCATTATCTGTACCGGCCACAGCGAACATATTACGGAAGAAGGTGCCCGGGAAATTGGCATCAAGGCCTTTGTGATGAAGCCCTATTTAATCCAGGACCTGGCCAAAACGGTCCGTCAGGTTCTGGATGCAAATTCATAGATAACCGAATATCGCCTCCTTCATCTTTAAAAATCGAATATTTTGGAAAATTTATCATGCGATATGCGATATGAAGGCCGAAAAGATGTTTAAACCATTTGAAATTTGCTCCATCCGGCCACCCACAGAAAATCAGAGCCTGACCTTTCGATTAACCCGAAATTGTTATTGGAATAAATGCACGTTTTGCCCGGTTTATAAACAGGGGGCCAGGTTTGCCAGGCGAACCCTGGATGACGTGAGGCAGGACATCTATTCTGCAAAGCATTTAAACGACCGTCTGGATGAATTAAATGCTGATTCGGATTTTAGCAGCTTGATGTCAAGTCAGTCTGCAGATGAGTATCAAAATGCTCAAAAACTGATCGAACAGATCCTGGACATCCAGGGCCCGGATGCGGACCTTGCCGGCCATTCGATTCCTGCAAATGATGATGACCCCATCACAAACTGGTTCATGCAATGGTTTAGAGATGTGCCGACTATTTCGGACAGCATCAATCACCTGCTCGCCTGGCGGATGGGCGGCAGGAAGACCTGTTTTTTGGGGGATGCGGATTCTCTGATCCTCAAACCGGAGTTTATAAGAGAAGTTATCAGTACTGTGAAAAACGTTTTTCCATCGGTTCACCGTTTCACGGTTTACGGAAGAACTGCGACCGCCGCCAGATTCCGTTTGTTATCTGAACTAAAAGAATTCCGAAAAGCCGGGCTGAACCGGGTGCACTTTGGCATTGAAAGCGGTTCGGATACTGTTTTACGAGAGGTTCGCAAGGGGGAAACCAAAGACGACCATATCCGGGGGTGTTTAAAAGTGAAAGATGCCGGTCTGTCTGTTTCGGACTATGTGATGCCCGGACTGGGCGGTCAGAAATATTCGGATGAACATGCCAAAGAAACCGCGGATGTCGTTTCCCAGACAGCACCGGATTTTGTCCGAATTCGGACGCTCCAGGTGTTTCCGAATACAGAGCTTTCCAAGCAAATAAAAAACGGGACATTTAAGGAGGCAAGCGAAGAACAGGTGGTTGCTGAAATCCGGCAGATGATCGAACAAATTGACACCCAAACCCAGATTATCAGTGACAGCGCCACTAACCTGCTTCAGATCAATGGCCGTCTGCCTGAAGACCGAAGTGCCATGCTGAATGTGATTGAAAGTTATTTGGCTCTTTCACCAACCCGAAAAAAAATGTTCAGCCTTCAGGCCCGGATGGCTTCGTTTGAGGGTCAGTATGGCGGTTTTTCGCGAGATATATACGAAGAACTGGCACCCTATATCCATAACGGCGACCTGGATATTGACTCAATTCCAGAATCAGCCGTTGATGCTCTGATTCTTCTGCTTAGATCAAGGTTGATGCCGTGAGCAGGCCGGATGAACTATTTCTTCTATCGTATTTTAATATTACCTAAATTGAGCATTTTAAATTTTGAAAAAATTGTTTTTTATTTATTTAAGGGCTTCTCTAAAAATTGATCATTAATCGTGTTCGAAAAAGGCATCATGTGTTATATTAATTCTCAACAATCATAGGCATTGAGGAGGAATAAACGATGATGCAGACCGGACTTTTCGACTGGCATGACCGATTTGAAAAATTGAACAAAAATGGCGATCCGCTTCTTAAGCTGAATCAGGTTATTGACTGGGAAATATTCAGGGAGCCTCTTGAAAAGATTCGTCATAAAGAGCGGAAAAGCAATGCCGGTGCAAAGCCCTATGATGTGGTTCGGATGTTCAAGATCCTCATCATCCAGTCTTTGTACAATCTTTCCGATGACCGGATTGAATTTCAGATTCTGGACCGGATATCGTTCATGCGGTTTCTGGATCTGGGGCTTGGGGATCGAGTGCCGGATGCAAAGACGATCTGGCTGTTTCGAGAACAGATTACCGAGGCAGGCCTGATCAAGCCGCTGTTTGAACAATTCGATGCCTGCCTGCGGGAGAATGGGTTTCTGGCGCAGAAGGGGCAGATCGTTGATGCCAGTATTATTGAAACCCCACGTCAACGGAACAGTCGGGAAGAGAACAAACGGATCAAGGAGGGTGATGTCCCCGAGGACTGGGATGAATCTAAAAAACGCCAGAAAGATACAGATGCCCGGTGGGCCAAAAAGAACGGTCAGAATTACTATGGGTACAAAAATCATATATGCGTGGACGTCAAGCATAAGCTGATTCGGGATTATGATGTTACGGATGCGGCGGTTCATGACAGTCAGGTGTTTGACCAGCTGCTTGATGAGAGCAACAGCAGCCGTGATGTGTATGCGGACTCAGCATATCGTTCGGAAGAATCGGTTGAGCGTCTCCGGAAGCGAGGTTTCCGGGCCCATTTGCAGCGGAAGGGGTGCCGGAATCGGAAGTTGACGGAATGGGAGAAGAGAGGGAACCGGACTCGGGCGAGAAAGCGATCGCGGGTCGAGCATGTTTTTGGAGTTCAGGCGATGATGGCCGGGAGCTTGATCCTTAGAACGATCGGGAGGGTAAGAGCAAAGGCCAAAATCGGATTGATGAACCTGGCGTATAATATTAACCGATACAGCATGCTGGGAAAAGTGGGGTAAGGTTCGCCTGAAAGAGGCGAAACTCACCGGTCGGGTGAAAAAAATTGGCAAAACGACATCCGAAATACAATTAATACTCACAATGATTACCCGAAAAAAAGCAAATTTTTAAAAATTTTATCGCCTGAAAAAATTATTCTTCATAAAAATGAATTTTTAGAGGCTCCCTAGTGTCATTCTATACAATATTCCTGCTCTGGAATGTGAGCCGTTGATTTTTTGATAAGGATGTAATTTTCCAAGATTGCGGTGATCAGCTTTTCAAGTTCGGATTAGGAAATTCTTTGGCTTAATTTTTTATTATAACTACACGAAATTATTGGGTTACATTTACCCCCATTTTCTCATTAAATAGCTTATGAATTTCTTTCATATGCTTTTTGTTGGCCCCATGATCATAATAACCGACCCGTGACGCTGATCGCACATGAATGACAGAAGTGTCTTCGGGAAAGAAAAACTCAACATCATCAACGAAATGAAAAATCTTTGACGTAAATTCTGCATGAATATAATCGTTTTTTTCTTGAACAACCTTAGCACCCGGCATTGATTCAAGAACTAATAGAACCGCTTTCATGGCATTCTCTCGTGATCCCGAATAAATCAGCGGATCAACATGATGTGACGCATCGTTTGCATCGGAAAAAACACAATTTGGCATACTCGGGCATGGCAGCAACTTTCCATTTCGGATACCGATGTCGGGTTTGCCGCAACCGACCATAAATATCATGCATATGACGCAATTAAAAAAAATAAATTTTATCAATTTAACAACATTCATGAAATTTCTCCTCATAGTAAAAAATCAATCTTTATAACATTCGGCAAATATGAAAGGCTGATGATGAAATTGGCTTTCGTTTTTCTCTTCATGGTTATCATAACATTATTTAAAAAAAATATTTAAAGTTTTTATCAAAAGGGCGTGAAACAAAAATAATGATCCTCCCCAGCTATTGTGCACCCCGAGTTAAGCCTCTATGTGGCTTAACCCGGGTTACAGTTTTTTGGGG
>JAHECJ010000332.1 GCA_024641805.1 Desulfococcus sp. | reverse complement strand
GGACATTCTGTCCGAGCAAACAGGCGCTGATTCCCAGCTTCAGTTTTTCCGGCATGGGGTTGTCTCCTCGTAATTTAAACCGGACACTGCATGAGCATCATCCCCGGTATTTTCAGTTTAAACTGTGGCAGACCAGAACCAAAGGATCAATATATTTTTCAGCCAATTCCAGCAGATGGCGATGGTGGGTGAAAAAGATAATCTGGGTTTTGGCAGATAATTCGGCAAGCGCCTTGAGTGCAGCTATAGCACGGGAATCATCAAATTTGATCAAAATATCATCAACGATAAAGGGCATGGGCTCATTTTTGTCCAGATACTCGTCAAGGCCGGCCAGGCGAAGGGAAAGGAAAAGCTGATCCGCCGTTCCTTCGCTCATGCCGTCGACCCCGACAATTTCTTTGCCGGCTTTTCGGATACCTGCAATCACCGGGCTTCCGGAGTCATCGAATTCCGCCCGGATACCTTCAAAAGATCCATCGGTTATTTGCGAAAAAAAATAGCCGGCTTTTAGGAGAACCGGTGACTGGTGCTTGTCCCGAAACCGTTCAATCGCCTGATTTAAAATAGCGGATGAAATTTTAAGGCGGGCGAAGTCTTCAATGTTTTCTTCCAGTCCGCCCAGAAGTGCCTGGGTTTCCTCAGCCAGGGCAGCTGCCAGGGCGCTGCCATCCATCTTGCCGAGTTCTGTCCGCTCGGCGCCGATGGTCTGGTCAAGGTCGGATTTTCCTTTTGTCAACTGATCGATATTTTCGGAAAGGATCTCGATTTTTGATCCGATGCTGTCTGGTTCTATGGACAGGCATTCTATGACAAAATCCTCGATGGCAGCTCCGGCACTGAGTTTTATGAGCTGCACATCAACTGCCTTGAGGTCGGATTCCAGTTCCCGGCGTTTGGCGGATCGGAGTTCCGCTTCAGGTAATTCTCTGTAATCTTTGCACCCGGATTCCTCGCACATGGTTTTTAAAAGAGTTTCCACGTCCGCGATGGTTTTGGAGGACAGCCGGATTCGGTGATTTTCTTTGTCGATCTGGTTTTTCAGCGTCTGTTTTTTGGAATAAGCGGTTTGGGCTTCCTTCAGGCGTCGATTTATTTCCACGGTTGCTTTATCAGCCGGCTGACCGGCAAGATCCGAAGCAACATCATTGACCTGTTCGGCAACCCGGGTTTGAAACAATGCGGCATCCCGATCAATTCCGTTAATGCGTTTCTGGATGACGTCGGCTTCTTTTAATTTGTCAAACAGCATTTTAAGTTCTTCCATCAAGGCTCCGGCATGCGCCGGCACGGAATCGGCGCCAAGGCCTATGGGAGCGACCGCCTGCTCCCATTTCTGCTGCCACAGAACAAGTTCTTTTTCATTCACTTTTGCGCGGATTTTTAGTTCATCCAGCAGGGCGGCTTTTTGTGACTTTTCGTTTTCAAGTTTTTCCCGCTGGCCGGAAAGACGCTGTTCCATTTCAATAATCTGCCTGCCCTTTTTTGATAAATCATTCAGCGTTTCATCCATGCCTGAAACCGGTTCGGACATGGACGCAAGGGTCTGTAAAATGGTGTGCCGCAGATGGTCAATCCTCTTTTTTTGTGCTTCAGTGCGTGATTTCCGTTTTCGGATATCGGCAAAGCGGGCCGTTATATCCTGTTTTCGGAGAGTCCAAACGCGCATTTCTTTGGGAGAAGCGGGGGTAATCCCGGCGGAGGACCATAGCCGGCACCATTTCAAGCCGATTTCTTCATGCTGAAGGTTTCGCTCTTTCAACTCATCCTTCAGGATTGTCAGGTTTTTTTCAGTTTCTGATTTGTCGGAAATCAGTTTAGCCAGAAAGGCAACGCGATCCGCCTCGTGCCTCAGTCTGTCGCTTATTTCATCGGCTTGTCCCATGCTGTTTTCAAATGCCGCGCATAGATCCCTGGCATCCGAAAAATCTTTGAGAATATCATCCGTCTTCTGTCCGGTTTCTAATGATGCGTTCAGTGCGCGGGCAATAAGGCGCCAGCGTTCATTACGGTTTTCCCTGGCAGAAAGAAGATCCGATTCCGTGGGTATTGAAAAGTTCAGGGTCAGTTCATCAATTCTTTTGATCGTGCCTGAAAGATCCGCCGCCAGTTTTTTTATTTCATTTTCAAGCGCCTGGATAGATGTTCCGACAGCTGCAAAATCGCTTTCAAACACTTCGATGGTCTCTGCAGCCGGAATCGCAAGCCGCTCCAGGTCCGCAAGGGTGCCCGACCAGAGCGACTGCCGGCCCAGTTCGATTTCCAGAGATTTTTCAGCATGGGTGTATTCCGCCAATTCGTCGATGCACTGTTTCTCAATGGAAACATATTCCGAAGCACGCTCCATTGCATCAAACAACTCTCCCGTTGGACGCGGCATTTTCAAAACAGAAAGTCGGTTGTCAATTTCCTTAATCTGATGCTCGAATCTGGGAATGTCTTCCCGGGTGCTTTCAATCAATGTGACGATGCGCTCATAACGGCTCCCCAATTCCTGGATATGCAGGGTGTCCTTTTTGCTTAGGCGCAGTCTGTCGGCATCATCAATTGTCAGGTCATTTCTGAGATCCAGTAGAATCTGTTTCGCCTCGCTACGCAGAAGATCCCTCCGGGCCTCAAGCTGAATCCGGTCGCTGGCTGCCTTGGCGTATCCGCCCAGATCCTGGTAGATGTTTTCAATGGCGTCCGTTTTTTCAAGAATCCGTTCTGACACTTGCAGCCGGTCAATTTCATTCTGAAGCTGTTTGATATTTTCAACGGCTTGGGACTGATCATTCTGAGCGATTTTAAGATTTGAAATATACTCCCGGCGCTGCTTGCCAAAATTATCCGGAAGCAGAACAGCAGACCAGTATTGCTTCAGTCCTTCCATGATTTCCCTGCGATTGGCAATCAGCGGCAGAGCCTCTCGGCTCCGTTCCAGGCGGTTTTTTTCAGACCGGGCGTCCGTTAACTGAATTTCAATGCGGTTCTTGCTTTCCGTGGCCGCCTGTAAAGCCTTGTCGTGAAGCACCCAGTCGCCGGATGACAGCTGTGCATCCCGCAGTTTTTTTCGGTTTTCCTTGATCCTGAGGATGGATTCATTAATCCGGGGAAGTTTGCCGGTCGGCTTAAAAAGCGCATCCGCTTTTTCCTGGAGCTCCGCCTGCACATTTCTGAGACGGGTGACCCCGCTTCCTGCGGCAAAAATGATCTGGCCAAGGTTGCCGCCTCCCTGGATAATTTCTCTGCCGCCGCGAACCAGGTCGCCATGGTCAATGCCGAACATGGTTGAAAAGAGTTCCGCATCAATTCCTTTCAAAAACCGTGAAAGCGCCTGGTCGTCCAGTATTGTATCATCGTCGGCCGCTCGCAGGGTATTGCTGTTTCCCTTTCTCCGGACAAACGCAAGGACATCCCCGTCGCTGTGGCGGATGGACGCGCCGATTCGCATTTGATGGTGCGGGTGACGGAAATTGTCCGTGGATCGAATCGGGATACCGAAAAAAACCTGCCGAAGCGCCCGGAGGGCGGAACTTTTTCCGGCTTCATTCGGACCATAGATGATATGCAGCCCATGGTTACCCCGTTCCAGATCGATGGAAACGCCTTCAAACGGTCCGAACGCCATAAGATGAAGTTTCAGTATTTTCATTCTGAACCTCCTTTTTGCAACAGCCGCTGCATCAGCAGAGGCTTCACCTGATCCAGAAGTCCGGATAACCATTCCGAGTCTGAAAGAAGCAATGGATCGTCGCTTTCCTTAATTTCCGGTGGGAGTTTCACTTCAAGGGCTGCGAGTTCTTCTGCTGCCAGACGGCCCAGCATTTCCGGATGAGCGCGGAATTCATCGATTATTGCTTCCAGTTCCAGGATGGGGCCGCTTGCCGTTTCAAGCGCGGTGAGGGAATGCGGCAGTCGGGTATGAATTTTGATTTTTTCGACCCAGACATTGTCATTGCTGATGTCCGCAGCAATGGCACGAATTTCATTTTTCCAGCGGTCCATGCCGGACACCAGGTCGTTGTGGGCTATGGTATCGCCGGAGATGTTCACCCGAACCACCAGCGGCATTCCCTCATTTTCATTGATCAAAGTTGAAAGATCGGCACTGAAATGTTCGATAACCGCATAACAGCTCACCGCACCTGAGGCATCAACCGGCAATTCAAA
>JAHECJ010000331.1 GCA_024641805.1 Desulfococcus sp. | reverse complement strand
GGCGAACTTTGAGCAGAATAAGGAAAACCGTATGGACCATCATACTGCCATCACTGAAGGCGCTTTGCAGCGGATCCGGCCGGTGCTGATGACCGCGCTGGTCGCCGCTTTAGGATTTATTCCAATGGCATTTAATACCGGTGTCGGCGCCGAGGTCCAGCGGCCCCTGGCGACGGTGGTGATCGGCGGCGTATTTTCAGATACATGTCTCACGCTCCTGACGTTGCCGGTGCTGTATGCATTGTTCGCTCAAGGTAAAAGGAAGGTTTCAGTTTGAGGAGGGATTTTAAATTTAAGGCGCACATCACTTCATTTTTAAAATTCCGATTTATATTAAAAAAATGATTTTTTGGGGGGAGGCGTGGTTCCGGGTGGTTGCAATTTTTCAATCCATGCCTATCCTTATTCTTAAGTTGGCAGAAAGTTTTTACCAGGATGTTGAAAAAATATTTCAACGGGTTCTCGAGTCTGCAGATTGATGCGAAACTTGCACGTTAACGCCTCCCCAAATTTGGTTTTTTTCAAACAATAACCTGTCGCTTCACTATTTCATGTGGTTTTTCAACACCCTTCTGAATGGTATTTTTTACACTTCAACACAGGGAGGAATGAAAAATGAATGCTCAATCAATTAAACGCATATTAACTCTGATGATTGCGGCCGGCCTTGTCATTGGCCTGGCCGGTAATGTTTACGGCGAAACGTATCCCGCGCTCAAAGGCCTTGATTCCATCAAGGCGGTGGTCGATTTCCGGAACCCCAGCGCGAAAGTCGCGGCCATTCACCTGGATTTGCTGCATAAAACCTATAAGGACAAGAACCTGACCGCTGTCGATTCAACGCCTGATTTTGTGGTTGTTTTTATGGGGCCGGCCGTTAAACTGATATCCACCAGCCGGGAAGGGGTTTCGGCGGAGGACGCGAAAAATCTGGATGCCATTGCGAAAACTCTTTCGGCGATGAACAAGGACGGCATCCGGCTGGAAGTCTGCATTGCCGCTGTGGAACTGCTGGGTGTGGACCCGGCCACGATTTTACCGGAAATTCATAAAGTGCCGAACGGATGGATTTCTTCCATCGGCTATCAGCTCAATGGGTATGCCCTGATTCCGGATTTTTAATTCATTCGGAGTTTTTTAACCTGATTGTTCACGAACCTGTATGGATTTCAACAACCTCTTAATCATCGCGGCTGCGTGAAATCGATGCGCGCGGTATTGTGCTTGCTGTTTTAGTGTTCAGGTGTCAGTTATCGTTTCGGTTTCTGACACCTGACACCCTCAGGAATTCCCGGACCTCCAGAACATCCCGGAAGTATGACGTTTTTCATTGCCTGTCACATATTCCGCTTCATCACGTCTTCCATATTCAGCCCCTGCTGTTCAAGCATCTGCCGGGCCAGCATAAACGGGGTTTCCGGAATCGGATCAAATTCATCCCGAAGGACCATTTTTAAACTGCCGGTGGGGCATTTATGAGCGCAAACACCGCATCCGAGGCACTGGTCCGCTTCAAAGCGCAGTGTTTTTTTCTCCGTCCGGCGGGCCTCCGGATCTTTGAGAATTTGTTCTTTATTATCTGATTTGACCAGCGTCAGGGCCTTTGCGGGGCATCGCTTCACGCAGGTTCCGCAGGCCTTGCACGTGTCGGCTTCGACGGACAGCCGGTAGCGGGAGGGCTGGTGGCCTTTTTTGATTGATTTGTGAAGCGCGGTTTCCGTGGCCATAAACGCGCAGCAGCAGGAACAGCAGTTGCAGATGGTGTCAATTCCTGCCATGGTGTTGGAAACCGAATGGATCAGCCCGGCATCCGCTGCCCGTTTCAGAATGTCCCCGGCCTCCTGTTTCGAAACGGCGCGGCCGATCCCGCTGTTAATCATATACTGACCGAGTTTTCCCATGTGAAGGCAGGTCTGGGTGTCATGGGCGCAATCGGGTGTTGACGGGTCCAGGTTATGCCGGTGACGGCACGAGCATGTGGTGACACAGATGTTTTTGCCGTTTTCAACAATGGCCAGCACATCTTCATACGGGGCAATAGATTTGGGGGAATCGATGGTCTCATTCACCGGCACGGCCCGCAATCCCTTTGTCTCCATTTTTAGCACCGCCCCGGCCATGACATCGTCATAATATTTGTTGAGCAGGGGTGATATGTTTCGGTTAAACACATCATCTTTGCCTTCATATCCCGGCATGCGGAAAAACCAGAAAAACGCATCCGCCAGGGCATATAACGGTCCGGATTTGCTCTCATAGGCTATGACCAGGCCTTTTCGGCAATATCGGTCCAGTTTTTCGCGCAGCGCATCCGGTTCTATTTCGTGTTTGCCGCATAACTGGTCCAGGGTCTGGGGCAGGTGGGACATTTCTGCCAGCCATTTCGCGTCTTCTTCGCTGATCCGGAGTTTTAGCATTGGCAGCAGGTGTTCGGATTCCGGCAGCCCGAACAGCCAGTTCTGCTGGTGTTCGATGATGATTTGGTAGGCGTTGTCCTTCATGGAATGTCTCCTTTGTTATTTGCCGTTTGGGATAATTTCGGAAAAATCATCTGTTCTTTCGAGTTGTTCTTTGAAATACAGCATCCTGGAATCCGCCGCGTAATCCAGGCAGGCGGTATTTTTCATATGCCCGTTAAAATCCATGTCCGCCCGCCGGGCCTGAAATGAAATTTTAAATTCTTTTGAATTCATGGAGCATCTCCTGATATTGTGAGAGAATCTGAAAATTAAGTGGTAGTGTCATTTCCTTAAAAGGACAACTCCGGTTGATTTTCTGGTTATTATAATATGCACATTGCAGGTGATTGGGAAGCGGCGAAACGGACAAATGGCGGCGGCAATAATGCCTTTTTTCATCGTTAAAGGAAATGATGATGAAGCACGTGACCATTCTGGCCCTTGAAAACACCATGGCCTCAACCGTGACCGGCCCGATGGATATTTTCAGCCAGGCCGGTGTTCTGTGGAATCTGGTATCAAATCTTTCGCCGGAGCCGTATTTCCAGGTGCACCTGGCCAGCCGGGACGGCGGAAACATCAGGTGTCTGAACAATATTGTCCTGGTGCCCCATTGCGGCATCGAAGATATTGACCGGACCGACCTGATTATCATCTCATCGGAAGACCTTTCTCATCTGGACCAGGCAAATACCCATCTGGTGGAATGGCTGGTTGACCAGCATGAAAAAGGCGCCAGCATCGGCAGTGTCTGTACCGGGGCATTCATGCTGGCGGAAACCGGCCTTTTGAGCGGAAAGCGGGCCACCACGCACTGGGGATTCGCGGACCTTTTCAGAAAGAAATATCCGGACGTCCTTCTCCGGCCCGAATGCCTGATCACCGATGAAGGGAACCTGTTCTGCTGCGGCGGGGCGCATTCCTATTTCGATCTGTGCCTGTACCTGGTGGAAAAATACTGTGATTACGAAGCGGCCGCAAAGTGTGCCCGGGCCCTTCTCCTGGACATGGGGCGCCGGTCGCAGATTCCCTACGCGGTTTTTGAATTCCAGAAACGCCACCAGGATGATGAAATACGAAACGCCCAGGATGAAATAGAAAAAAATTATCAGCAAACCATTAACTTTGATCAGCTGGCGTCCAAAGTCGGCATGAGCGAGCGCAATTTCAAACGCCGGTTTAAAAAAGCAACCGGAGATACGGCATTGTCTTATCTGCAGCGATACCGGATCGCAGCTGCCAAACGGATGATAGAAAACAGCCGCATGAATATCGCCGAGATCAGTTATGCGGTGGGGTATGAGGATGTTTCCTTTTTCCGGTCGCTTTTTAAACGCTATGAGCGCATCGCCCCCAATGAATATAAAAACCGGTTTGCCAAACCGTCCGTAAATGAGCGCGTCCTGCCGGTGGGTTGAAAATGCCTTGAAATAAAAATAATTTTTTATTAAAGTCAGTATGTTATAAAATAGTTTTTCAGTAGCATGCCAGGCGGGGAGGGATCTATGCAGCTATATGATGTGGTGGTGATCGGCGCCGGGAATGCCGGCCTGACGGCAGCAGCCACGCTGTCCAAAAAAGGAATGGACGTCTTGCTGCTCGAACGGCATAACATCCCCGGCGGGAGCGCCACCAGTTTCTGCCGGGGCCGGTTCGAGTTTGAAGTGGCCCTGCACCAGCTTTCCGGCATCGGGACCCCGA
>JAHECJ010000330.1 GCA_024641805.1 Desulfococcus sp. | reverse complement strand
CGAGATATATTTTTTTCCCGCTGAGACGAAGGGACGCAGAGGATTTTTTATATTTTCACATCAATATAAACAAAAAACCTGTAAGAACGACAAGGATCAATGACATATGATGATGACCGCAGAACAGGCAAGAGAGTTTGCCTCGCAATGGCTCCCGGCATGGACCGGGAACGATCCGGAAAAACTGGCCGGCTTCTATTCCGAAAACGCTTTTTACCTTGATCCGGGCATTCCCGAGGGTGTTCGGGGGAAAAAAAAGCTCCTGGAATATTTCAGTAAACTCCTTGCCCAGAATCCTGAATGGGTCTGGACCCAGATCGAGGGCATCCCCATGCAGGATGGTTTTCTGAACAAATGGCATGCCACCATCCCCGTCGGGGAAAAAAACCTTGAATTTGTCGGCGTATGCTTTGTTCAGCTTGATGACAAAGGATTGATTTGCCGAAATGAAGTTTATTTTGACCGGACCAATCTTTTTCTGGAAATACTGCGGCACCGTGCGCAAAAACAGGATTAATGGGAAGGTGGAAGGTTGGAGGTATAAGACTAAAAGGCTAAAATGGAACACGCACTGAGAAAACCCTATAATGCATTCTTGTGCTAAAAAAACGGAGCGATTATGAATGATACGGAACAGAAGGGCCACAAATTAATACTGCGGGGATTGACGCACACGGATTATCCTCACATCAAACAGATCATGGACCGCGTATATAAAGGGATGGGCGGCGCCTGGAAACCGGAAGAATTCGACACGTTGATCGATCAGTTTCCGGGAGGACAAATCTGCATTGAGGACAAAGGACGTGTCGTGGCTGCGGCACTCACCATCCTCGTCAATGCAGAGGAATTTGAGAGCCGCCGGCACTCCTATGAGGATATCGTGGCAGGGGGTGAAATGTCAGGCCACGACCCAGACGGGAATGCGCTGTATGGCGTGGACATCTTCGTTGATCCCGATTATCGTGGCCTGCGGCTGGGCAGACGCCTGTATGATGCCAGGAAGGAATTATGCGAAACCCTGAACCTGAAAAGCATCATTTTCGGGGGCCGGATTCCCGGTTACGGAAAATATTCCGATGACATGACGCCGGCTGTCTATATCCAGAAAGTCAAAGCCAATGAAATATACGATCCCGTATTGTCGTTTCAGCTGTCGAATGATTTTCATATCAAAAAAATATTAAAGAATTACATTCCGGAAGATACTCAGTCCGAAGCTTACGGCGTATTGATGGAGTGGAATAATATTTATTATGAAAAACGTCAGAAATTATTCGGCGGCAGGAAGTCCTACCCGCGCATCGGTGTGGTTCAATGGCAGATGCGGCCGTTTGATGAATTGGAAGAATTTCTTCATCAGGCGGAGTTTTTTGTGGATGCGGTGGCCGGCTATAATTCTGATCTGGTTTTATTTCCGGAACTGCTCAACGCACCGCTTTTGAAAAACTTCAACCAGGAGAACCCGGCCGAGGCCATGCGGTCCCTCGCGGAATATACGGATGAAATCCGCGCCGCATTTGTCAATATGGCCATTTCCTACAATATCAATATTGTCGCGGGCAGTATGCCCCAGTTGAAAGATGACTCCTTGTACAATGTATCCTTTTTGTGCCGGCGTGACGGCACCTGGGATGCGCAGTACAAGCTGCATATCACGCCGGATGAAGCCCAGTACTGGGGGTTGAAGGGCGGAGACCAGCTGAAAATATTCGATACCGATATTGGTAAAATCGGCGTTCTTGTCTGCTACGATGTCGAGTTTCCTGAGCTTTCGAGAAATCTGGCGGACAAAGGCATGACGCTGCTGCTGGTTCCTTTTCTGACAGACACCAAAAATGCTTACCTGAGGGTCCGGCGATGTGCCCAGGCTCGCGCCATTGAAAATGAATGCTATGTGGCGATATCAGGCAGTGTCGGCAACCTTCCCAAAGTCGAAAACATGGATATCCAGTATTCGCAGTCCGCTGTTTTTACCCCTTCGGATTTCGCATTTCCCCATGATGCCATTGCCGCCGAGGCGACCCCCAATACCGAAATGACGCTAATGGTGGATCTGGATCTTGACTTGCTCAAAGAACTTCGGCAGCAGGGCAGTGTCCGGAATCTTCAAAGCCGTCGAAAAGAACTGTACGAAGTCGTCTGGAAAATGGCTGAACATTGAAAGATCAAATAACGTGTATTGGAATCAAAAGATACGGCAAGAACGCTTGTGCGTTAATCTCAAACAACTATTTAATAGAATATGGACTGAATACAAATCGAACGAAATAAAAATAGTATTTGAACGAAGCGAAAAATAATTGTATTTATAGATAGATATTAATGAATTCGTAGAAGTAAACCCGGCGTAAGAGGCTATACAATGGATCAGTTGTATGAAGGCCTTTTTTGCGAAATGCGAGAGTCGGAGTTGTTTAACCAGGTCGATGAATCGGTCTGGCAGATGATTTGTGCGGAATCTGAGTTTGTTGAACTCGAAAAAGGTCAAATACTGTTTTGTCAGGATGACCCTGCAGATGCCATGTACGTGGTCCTCTTCGGACAGCTGGAAGTTACCATGGCTGATGAAGAAGGCTGCCGGACAGTTATCAGTACGGTAGGCCCTTTCATGCCTGTCGGTGAAATCCAGGCACTCACCGGCGGACCCCGCACTGCCGGCGTTTACGCCAACACCCCAACCCGCCTGCTTAAAATCCCCCCCTCTGTCATTGAATTAATCTCATCCGATGCGCCGGATACCTTTCAAAAAATTTTAGACATCGCCCGCAGGCGATTACGGAATGACCAGCTAAGAGCCCTCCTGCCCAACCTTTTCGGTACGCTTGATAAAACCGAGCTGGACTATATTGAAAAACACATTGAATGGATCCATCTTTGCCGCGACGATATCCTCTGCCGCCAGTGTGAGCCTGGAGACTGCCTGTATATCGTTGTAAGCGGAAGACTTAAGGCGGTAAAGGAAGATGAGGATAACAATAAGACAGATCTGGGAATAATCGGCCGCGGAGAAATCCTGGGAGAAATGGCGCTTCTCACCGGCGGCGTAAGGTCCGCGACCCTTTTTGCAATACGCGAATCGGATCTGGTGAAAATTTCAACAGAAACTTTTGAACGGCTTGCCGCCGCCCATCCCCGAGCAATCCTGTCCATCGGTCGGACGCTTGCCAACCGGATTCTGAGGTCGGAAGAACCCTGCCGGGAAGATTCAAATCAACTAAACCTGGCGATCGTGGCGGTGACCCCGGAAATTCCCCTGGCCGAATTTTCAGAGTGTCTTTCACGGGAGCTGTCCGTGCACAGGCCGACCCTCCACCTGAGCAGCCGGCAGGTGTGCGGTATTTTCGGATTGCGCGGCATTGCGCATTTCAAAGAAACAAATCCTTTTACCGTCCAGCTTTCCGCATGGTTTAACGAGCAGGAATCCCGCTATGATGTAATGGTTTATGAGGCGGATCTGTCGGCATCGGAGTGGACAAAGCGCTGTTTGCAGAATGCCGATAAAATTCTGATGCTTGTTCCGGGAAGCAAACCTGTCTCAACTGTTCAAAAAGAAATGATTTCATTTTTTCAAAATGAATGCGGCGAGCCATCAAACCGGGCGCTGGTGTTCATTCATCCTGAAGGCACGTCCCGGCCTTCGGGTGCGGATCATTGGCTCAGCATGCTTCCGGCCAATGACCATTACCATGTCCGTCAGGGCAGGAATTCGGACATCGGACGTATCGCCCGTTTACTGGTGGGAAAGGCTTTTAATTTAGTCCTCAGCGGCGGCGCTGCCTGTGGGCTGGCGCACATAGGGATTATCCGAGCCCTTGAGGATTGCGATGTGCCCATTGACAGTATCAGCGGTACAAGCATGGGGGCGGTGATCGCATCCCAGTATGCCATGGGTATGGAATACGCTGATTTGGTTCGGAACAATCGATGGCTCTGGGTTCTCTCCAAGCCCATGAAAGATATGACCTTGCCGCTGATATCTTTTCTGAGAGGACAAAAGTTTGATCATGTTGCAAAAATGATTTTCAGGGAAATAAAGATTGAAGACTTGTGGCTCCCATTTTTCTGCATTTCCACCAATCTGACAACCGCGGCGGCCGTTATTCACCGTAAAGGATCGCTCTTTAATGCCATCCGGGCGACTTCGTCAGTTCCAGGGATTGTTCC
>JAHECJ010000329.1 GCA_024641805.1 Desulfococcus sp. | reverse complement strand
CAAATCCTTTTTGCATGCCTCGTCCGGGGTTTGGGATCTCCGGGGTGTCAATCCGATTATCCTGGCCTCTGTTGCCCTGATCTGGTTTATCAACTGGGCGATCACGCATCAGGGCCTGGAGGACGGCATCGAACGGGCGGTAAAATTCATGATGCCCGTGTTATTTATTATCACCGTCATTATCGTGATCTGGTCGGTTTTTCTGGATGGTGCGGGGGACGGAATCCGGTTATACCTGACACCCGATTTTTCAAAAATCGCTGATGTAGATGTCTGGGTGGCGGCTTACGGACAAATATTCTTCTCTTTATCCCTGGGGTTCGGCATTATGATCGCTTATGCATCCTATTTGCCCAAACAGGCCAATCTTTTAAAAAGCAGTATTATTGTTGCCTGCACCAACAGTTTTTATGAGATGTTCGCTGGTTTCGGCGTATTTGCCGTTTTAGGGTATATGGCATTTAAACAAAATGTACCAATCCAGGAAACCGTTACCAGCGGTATCGGGCTTGCTTTTATCGCCTACCCCAAAGCAATTTCCATGCTTCCGTTCGGCACAATTTTCGGAATCCTGTTCTTTTTTCTCCTGTGTATCGCGGGAATCTCCTCTTCGATTTCAATTATCGAGGCTTTTAGCGCTGCATTGAACGATAAATTTGGACTGCCCCGCAATAGAATGATTTCTCTATTGTGCCTTTTCGGGTTTGCAGAATCTATCCTTTTTACAACCCATGCCGGGATTTTCTGGCTGGATATTGTAGACCACTTTATCAACCATTACGGCCTGATTTCCGTAGGCATTCTGGAAGCCGTCATTGTCGGCTGGCTTTATCGAACTGATACGCTCAAAGCGCATATCATGTCGCAACTGGGGACTTCCGGTGTCAGGAACCGGGCTTTCAGCCGGGCAATCCTCTGGATATGGGCATTCTGCATTCGCTATATCACACCGGTAGCCCTTGGGATCGCCATTACCAACAGCCTGATGACTGAATTTTCAAAACCCTATGAAGGCTATCCGGTTTCCGGAATTATCGTTCTCGGCGTGGGATGGCTGCTGGCGACTTATATCGCGGCAGTGATTGTTTCAAGGCTTCAGTGGAAACAGCACCTGACGAATGAGAAATTGAACGTGTGACAATTAATATCCCCTCGGCCTATAATTGGAATGAAAAAGCATTATCAGAGCAGAGATTTACTGAGCAGAGTGTGCCAGCAAGAGATGCGATAACAACGCTTTGAAATCAAGGGAATTATTTAAAAACTAAATAATTTTGACTTTTCAATTTCTACTGCAAATGCAAATGAATTGCATATGTCTGCGTATAAAATTCGCAGTAGCGATTCGGGAAAAAAGGTCCGGCGGTCTCGATTTTGACGGCATCGTTGTTTCCGGATCATTAAAATTTTTTATGATCCGGAAAGATTGGAAAATTGAAGGGTATAAAAGAAACGGAAAAAGGTTCAGGAAATTTCTAACTACCCGCGTTTGAAAGGCTCCGCTTTTTCCATAAGAGGTAGATCACGGGATAGATGAGCAGTTCCATGAGCACCGAAGAGGTCACGCCTCCGACCATCGGGGCTGCGATCCGTTTCATGACGTCTGCGCCCGCGCCATGGCTCCACATGATCGGAAGCAAGCCCGCGATAATCACCGAAGCCGTCATTATTTTCGGGCGCACCCGCTGAACCGCACCATGATGGATGGCATTTTTCAGATCAACTAAACTGTTCATGAGACCTTTTTTCTTTTGCTCATCATACGCCACATCCAGATATAACAGCATCACAACGCCGGTCTCCGCATCAAGCCCCGCCAGCGCGATAATCCCCACCCAGACCGCAATGCTCAGGTTATACCCCAGGACGTAAATCAGCCAGAAAGCCCCGATGAGAGAAAAAGGCACTGCCAGAAAGACAATCGCCACTTTGGTAAGCGAACGGGTATTGAGGTAGATGATGAAAAAGATTATGAACAGGGTCATGGGAATGACCAGCATGAGCCTTTTTTCAGCACGGGCCATATATTCGTACTGGCCGCTCCAGAGAATGTTGTATCCCTGAGGAAGTTTGACCGATTCGGCCACGGCCTTTTTTGCCTGTCGCACGTAAGAGCCCACATCAATATCCTTAATATCCACATACACCCAGGAGTTCGGACGGGAGCCTTCGCTGCGGATCACCATCGGGCCTTTTCGGGTGGTGATGGTCGCAAGCTGATCCATGGGAATGTGCTGCCCGGCGGGTGTGGGCACCAACACACGTTTTAACGCATCAATATTGTCGCGAAGTTCTCGGCTGTAGCGCAAATTGACAGGATACCGCTCCAGGCCTTCCACGGTGTAGGTGATGCTCATGCCACCCATGGCAGTCTGGATCACCTTCTGAACATCTCCGACAGTCAGTCCATATCGTGCCGCCGCCCTGCGGTTGATATCAAAATCAAGGTAATTCCCCCCGACCGTTCGTTCTGCAAACGCCGAGAGCGTACCAGGTATCTTGCGAACGGCTGCTTCTACTTCTTTGCCCAATCCTTCAAGAACGGTTAAGTCCGGACCGGAAATTTTGACGCCGATTGGAGTTTTGATACCGGTGCTGAGCATGTCCGTCCGTGTTTTGATTGGCATGGTCCAGGAGTTGGTTAGGCCGGGAAACTGAATGGACTGATTCAGCTCATCTATCAGGCGGTCAACCGTCATTCCTTTTCGCCACTGATCCTCCGGTTTGAGCATAATGGTTGTTTCAATCATATCCAGACCTGCGGGGTCTGTGGCGGTTTCAGCGCGCCCGACTTTGCCGAACACATTCTGCACTTCGGGGAACTGGCGGATGATTTTGTCGGTCTGCTGCAGGAGTTCCCGTGCCTTGGTAATCGATATTCCGGGAAGTGTTGTGGGCATATACAGCAAATCGCCTTCGTATAGAGGCGGCATAAATTCCGACCCTATACGGGAAAACGGAATCCATGTAATCGACAACATGACCAGCAGGAAAACAATCATCATTTTGGGGAAACGCAGCACAAAATCAGCCACCGGATGATATACAGCAATCAAGAACCGGTTTAACGGATTTTTCGCTTCCGGCAAGATTTTGCCCCGGACCCAGTACCCCATGAGAACCGGTACAATGGTAATGGAAAGAAAGGCCGCAGCTGCCATGGAATAGGTTTTGGTAAAGGCCAGCGGTTTAAAAAGACGGCCTTCCTGGCCTTCCAGTGTAAAGACCGGAATAAACGAAACGGTGATCACCAACAGAGAATAAAACAGGGCCGGCCCCACTTCTTTGGAGGATTCAAGGATCAGCTCCCAATGATCCCGGCGCTGGTCCGGGGGCTTTACATTTTCATGCTCAATGTGCTTGTGGGCGTTTTCGATCATGATAATGGCAGCGTCCACCATCGCACCGATGGCAATGGCAATCCCGCTCAGCGACATGATATTGGCATTAATCCCTTGTATTTTCATTATGATAAATGAAATCAGGATCGCCGTCGGCAACGTGAATACCGCCACAATGGCGCTCCTGAAATGAAGGAGAAAAATAATGCAGACCGCCGCCACGATGAGGATTTCCTCGATCAGCTTGCTTTTCAAGGTGTCGATGGCCCGGAGAATGAGTCCGGACCGGTCGTATGCGGTTTCAATTTTAACATCATCCGGCAGGCTGGCCTTGAGTTCAGCGAGTTTGTCCTTGACCTTGCGGATGACATCGAGCGCATTCTGTCCGTATCTCATGACGACGATACCGCCCACGACCTCCCCCTCGCCGTTGCTTTCCGTAATCCCCCGGCGCATCATCGGCCCGACGCCGACATCCGCAATATCGCCTAAATATACCGGGGTTCCGCGCTTTGAATCCACCATGATAGGAATATTTTTGATGTCGTCAATGGATTTGATGTACCCAAGCCCCCGGACCATGAACTCCATTTCTCCCATTTCAATGATCTCGCCGCCCACATCATTGTTGGAGTCGCCAATGGCCATTTCCACCATTGTGATGGGGATATCATACGCCGTCAGCTTTATCGGGTCGACGGTTACCTGGTATTGCTTGACAAACCCGCCAATACTGGCGACTTCAGAGACCCCTTCCACTGCCGCGAGTCCGTACTTCAGATACCAGTCTTGTATGGAGCGCAATTCCTGAAGGTTGCGTTTGTCAGA
>JAHECJ010000328.1 GCA_024641805.1 Desulfococcus sp. | reverse complement strand
TGCGTTTTCTAAAATTTAAATTTAATAATATCAAATATTTAAAATGCTCAAAATTGCCTTTTTGGGGTTTTTCGACAGGCTCATAGCTATTCAGGACTCCAATAGAGCTTGTCGAAAAAGTACAATTTCTGCATTTTTTCAAAATTTGCATTTAATAATATCAAATATTTAGAAGGCTCGAAATTGCCTTTTTGGGGTTTTTCGACAGGCTCATAGCTATGCGACATTCCCCGGAAAAAAGGAAAGGCACAAGACATAGTGCTTAAAAGAAGCAGACTCCCAACAGCAGTTGATTTTACAAAGCGATTTTTGCCGCGCCAAGGAAACAGAAAGCACTGGGGATGCCTTGCGCAGGGGGATTTTTGCTATCTTAATAAATCTTTCGCCGGGCCAGATTGGAACCGATGACGGAGAAAGTGTTTTCAGCAATAAAAAGGGCGGTCGGATCAATGGTAAACACAATTTCTTCCAGACGTTTCAACTGAATGTTATTGATGACCGTCATGACGATCTGTTTAGGCGCGCCGGAATATCCGCCGGTGCCGTTTAACAGCGTTGATCCCATGTTAAACTGCTGATTGACCATGGCCGAGATCTCCTTGGGTTTGTCCGAAATCACCAGCACTACTTTTCTCTGGCTGAACATTGACAGCGCATACTCCATTGCAAAGGACGTGCAGAAAAGCATGATTACGGACGCAATCACCAGATCATTATCAAAAAATACAAAACTGAATGCATATAAAACCGCATTGAAGAAAAAATAAAATTTACCAAGTCCGATGTTGAATTTCTGGTAAAACAGGACGCCCATAACATCCAGCCCGCCGTTAGAACCCAGCGAACGCAGCACGATGCCGGCACCCAACCCTGACAGCACACCGCAGGTGACTGCAGCATACAGCTGGTTATGAATTTGAAAATTCACGTCAAGTACTGCATAAATACCTGTAAAAAAAAGCATCGCATACAGTGAATACAGGAGGAACCGTTTGCTTATAAATTTCCAGGCAATGATAAACAGCGGAATATTGAATAAAAGATACCATAGACTGATGCGGCCCAGTCCGCTGGCAAAGTAGACCAGGGAAGACACCCCGAAAATTCCGCCAGGGATAAAAGCGTGCTCGAATGCAATCCCTTTTAACGCCAGGGCAATAATGGCCGAACCGGCGGTGATTAAAAACAGGTTCCAGGGAACCGAATATGTGATTCGGGTATCTACCATTTATGATTCTTTATCGTCTGCAGATTCTTATGTAAAGAGGCCTGAGCGTTTATCGCTTCCCATTAATAATATTCTGTTGTGGAAACAACGGGTGTTCATATCAGGTGTCAGGTTGCAGTGTTCAGGGAATACTATCACTGAAACCTGCCACCGACACATGAAACCCCTTGCCACAAAATAACACTATAAAATTTCAGGCATCATTAGTGACTTCTTCAAACCCAGCTTTCGATTTCCTCAACAAATTTTTGGTGAAGAACACGGATATTTTTTTTAAAGCCATCTTCTTCGATCACAAATAGAATGTCAATATCACGCATGCATTTATGAATGGCAGTATGTTAACTTAACGAAAAGATGCCAGGTTTCGGCAAGAAGACGCCTTCCCGGAAACCTGACACCTGCTTTGAATTGCGGTCGACAAGCCTCCACATCAATTTGCATGACATCTTCATTCCTCGACCAGGGGATATACCCCATCCTTGTCGTGAACCTCTTTTCCGGTCAGCGGCGGATTGAATACACAGACCATGCGCATATCAGAAAATGCCCGCAGGTAATGTTTTTCATGACCGTTTAACGCATACATGGTGCCGTCCCTGATCTTAAAGATTTTCCCGGTTTCGATCACTTCCAGCTCTCCTTCCCCGCTCACGCAATAGACCGCTTCCAGATGATTTTTATACCAGATGAGCGTGGTGGTTCCGGCAAATATCGTGGTGTCATGAAAAGAAAACCCCATGCCGTCTTTTTTCAGGAGCATTCGGCGGCTCACCCATGTTCCGGTTTTCGCGGAAATGTCATTTTCAGATCCGATCATGTCTTCCAGCGTTCTTACAATCATTACATGGCTCCTGTCAGCTTTTCCTTTTTTTCTTCCAGGATCTCTCCAATGGATTGTTCGATAATAGAAATGCCCTTTAAAAGGGTTTCTTCATCAATGACCAGCGGCGGCAGAAATTTGACAACCTGGTCGTCCGCCCCGGCCAGTTCAATGATCAGCCCGTTTTCAAAACATCTTTCCGAAACCTGTGAACAAAATCCCCTTTCCGGAATTTCAAGACCGAATATCATTCCTCGGCCGCGGACCGATGCATCCAGTTCCGGAAATTTTTCTGCAATCCCCTCAATTTCTTTTTTCATTATCCCGGACTTGTATTTAACGGCATTGCTTAGGTCCATGTTGTCCCAGTAATGAAGGGCTTCGTAAGACGCCACAAACGCGAGGTTATTGCCCCGGAAGGTGCCGGTATGCTCCCCCGGCTTCCACTGGTCCAGGTCCTGCCGGAACAGTAGCAGTGCCATGGGCAGACCGCCGCCGATGGCTTTGGACAAAGTCACCATATCAGGCTTGATACCGGATTCCTCAAAGCTGAAAAAATCGCCGGTTCGCCCGTTGCCCACCTGGATATCATCGATAATCAGCAGAATATCAAATTCATAGCACACCAGTGCCAGTTCCCGGAGCCAGTCGGAACAGGCAATGTTGACCCCGCCTTCCGCCTGGATGGTTTCGACAATCACGGCCGCCGGCAGATCAAGCCCGCTGCTGTTATCGGACAGCAGTTTTCGGAAATAGTCCATGGTGCTGACATCCGGGCCCAGATAACTGTCATACGGCATGAAGCTGACATTTGAACGGCTGATATATGCCTCATCCCGATAAAAGTTATTGCCGGTAATTGAAAGGGAGCCCATGGTCAGTCCATGATACCCGTTGGTAAAGGCCACAATGTTTGACCGACCTTTGATCATTCGGGCCAGTTTTATGGCTGTTTCCACCGAATTGGTGCCGGTGGGGCCGGTAAACTGGACCTTGTACTCAAGGTTGCGGGGCTGCAGGATCGTGTCATTGAGTTTTGTCAGAAACTTCTTTTTCGCGGTGGTTGCCATATCCAGGGTATGGAAGGGCCCTTTGCTGTTGATATATTCAACGAGCGCATTATTGATGCGTTCATTGTTGTGCCCATAGTTAAGCGTGCCGGCTCCGGCAAAAAAATCGATGTATTGCCTGCCGGATTCATCGGTCATTGTCGCGCCCTCGGCGGATTCGAATATCACCGGAAAAGACCGGACATACCCGCGAACGCGTGATTCTATCTGTTCAAAAATTCTCATGGAGTTTCTCCTGTGTTTTAAAATTAAAATTGCCCGGAAACCGGACCGATATGAAAAAGCACTTCCGGTTCATGAACATTTTGTCCAAAATCCGCAGCTGAAAATAATTCTTTTTCAAATTCAAACGGCGCATTCAACGCTCTGGCCGCAGACGTAAAAAGGTTGATGGAGGCCTGATTTGAAGGGGTAACGGTGGCATCCAGATATTTCACATTAAATCCTTTCAGCGCCTCAAAAAGATTTAAAAGCAGATAAACGCCCAGACCCTGGCCCCGATCGGCTTCATCCACCGCCACCTGCCAGACAAAAACCGTGTCCGGCAAGTCCGGGGGGATATAGGCTGTCACAAATCCGACTACCTGCCCCTGTTTTTCTGCGGCAATACATGTGCTTCCAAAATGGCGGCACATAATCAGATAATGGTAGACTGAATTGACATCCAGTGTTTTGGATGCTTTTGCGATTCCCCAAAAATATTTACCGTCATCTGTTTTTGGGGTTCGAAAAACAATGCCGTTGGTTTTCCAGCGGTTTTCTATACTCAAATGCTCCTCCTGCTTCTTATGATGTTTCATTTTTTCCAGACTGCCACAGGGACAGTCTGGTTTTCGTTATCTAATTTTAATTTTTCTCATGATATAAAATAATATTTCGTTATTATTGGTGATAATTTATAAATACGAAAAATACAGTCCATGCAGGCTGAGGCGAAAGCAGGTTGTGACCATCCATTCCGGTAAATGAAACGATTCTTATTTCTTCGGATGCTTATTTGCGGTTGTCTGGTTTTGATTTTAATTAAAACCGAAATGATCGCCTGTTCCG
>JAHECJ010000327.1:1887-4174 GCA_024641805.1 Desulfococcus sp. | reverse complement strand
AGTATTCCGAATCCGGCCGCCAGGATTGAATAAATGCCATTGTGAACCGTGTCATGGCCTTTGCGGGAAATTTTTCGGCTAAAATTTGTGGTAATAGAGATTGCCGGGTTGCCGCTGACATCCGGAAAAATTGAATGCACTTTTAAATAATCATCATCCGCGACTTCAACCTCAAAAGGAGTTTCTTTATTAATTTTTGCCTCAAGCCGGGCGGTTGAATCAGGAAATGACGTTAAGGAAAAATCAACCTGGGTTTGCACCGCAATTTGCGCGGCCATCTCCGCATTCAAGAAACGGCCCATAATCAAAGTTCCTCGGGGCGGTCCTTCATTGTTGCTTTTTAATATCCGGGTGGCGGACACAGCAAGCAGACCCGCTTCCGTAATCAACACTCCCTTGATATCATCACCCGGCTGACCCGATTCCTTATTTCCGATGCGCAACGGATGCGTCGGGGGCAAAAAATCGGTGGGGAACAACTCTATGTGAATTTCTCTTTCTGCATCTATGTCAAAAATTTTCCCCCATATGACATGCCCTGCAGAATCGCAGATATAAATTAAATTCAGACGATTATCGACAAACGTAGTTAAGCCCAGATTGGATTCAATATATTCTTCGGGACGGGATTGCACAAAATCATAGGTATCATCCCATATCGACCAGTCCCGGCTAAATGAATTTAAATGATCGATTTCATTTGAAATGGCTCTTGAAACCCGGTCGGCATCCTTGATGGCTTCATCCCGTTCAAGGGAAAGAAATCCCGGCAGGAGAATAAAGCGCTGCACACAGTATTCCGCAACACAAAAACCCATCACGGCGCACAATAAAATAACACCTATTTTTGTCCGTATCGACATGGATACTGTTTCTTTCCAACGGTCGGTGTGAAATATTTCTTCTGCCGGTTTATCCAAAAACACGTTTGATCTTTAAGGGGTTCTGAATAATTTATGCAATTTACATTCCATATTCCATGTCATTCATGTCCAATCCGCCCGTGTTTTGAGGCAGTCGCTGCTTTTAAAAGATTTCAAAAGATGCAATGCGTTCCGCAGCTCAAATACAATAAAACAACAATTGGTTATAAATATATTGTCTTTTGTTAATGACCTCAGGTATTAAGCATTTGCTTGTAATGTAAAAGCATCTTGCGGTTCACTTAATCAAACCGGTTCGCCCTAATTTTATAATTTTGACAATTTTCGTCATTGGTTCGCAAGAATTGTCATTTAAGCAGCCCGCCCAAATGTCACTTCAAGACGGCCTTTCGACATGAGAGCATATCGCCTGATTTAAAAGTCTTTGACATTTAAACGATCGTTTAATACAAACGTTTGAAATAGGTAAAATCGATTATTATTTAAAATAAATTTGATCACCCACGGAGTATTCATTTGGCAACTCCAACGCCGGATAACACACGGGATCGATTGCTGATGCAGGCTGAGCGGCTGTTTTCTCAGAAAGGATTTGCTGCGGTCAGCGTACGGGAAATCACAGCGGCGGCGGACACTAATCTGGCAGCAATCAATTACCATTTCGGCAATAAAATGAACCTTTATCTTTCCGTGTTCCAGGAACGATGGGTTCCCCGGGCGCACGGGGTCCGGAACTTTTTCCGGGGTTACCTGTCAAAAAAGAGCCTCCCGCAGACCGCAGACATCGTCCGGGCGTTTGCCACCGCATTTCTGGAAGGCGCCATGTCGGACGATGAAATGCGCTGTCATATTAACCTGATGCTGCGCGAACTGACACACCCCACGGAAGCCGTCAACATTGTTGTTTCCGAAGTCATCCGGCCGATGCATCATGATATCCGGGAAATGATCCGGCCGTCCCTGCCGGAGAACCTGGATATTGAGAAGCTGACGTTATCCATTTTCAGCATCATCAGCATGATTCTTTATTTCGGATTTGCGAAGCCTGTGATTTCACTGGTGATGGGCCGGGAATTTGATCCGCAGTTTAAGTCCCGTGTGATTGATCATATTGTATCATTTGCCATGGACGGCATGAATGGCCTTTCCAAGGAGGAAACTTGAGATTTCAGGCGATCATCCTGACTTCTTTGACCACGTTTGCCACCGGGATTACCTTGCTGTTGATTCCAAGCGGGTATATGATTCTGGACGACATTCATGGTTTCATGGAAAAACTGAAATCTAAATTGGGAGTTTAGCGTTTTTAACTGATTTCTTTTTTATTGTTTTTGAAGGAGACGGGCCGATGAACATTAACAGACATGGACGCAACTTTTTGATTCTGATATTGATACTTTGGA
>JAHECJ010000327.1:1379-1877 GCA_024641805.1 Desulfococcus sp. | reverse complement strand
GACAAACTGCCCCCCGGGTTTGCAGGTTCCGGGACCCTTGAGGCAACCGAAGTCACTGTCAGCTCGCTGGCCACCGGAACGATCCTGAAACTGACCAAAGAAGAAGGGGATGTTGTCAAGAAGCAGGCTCTCCTGGCGGAAATTGACGTTGAAAAACTGATCCTCCAGCGGGGGCAGCTCCAGGCCAGCCTCAAGGAGATAGAAGCCGGAAGAATCGCCGCGGACGCTGAAATTGCAAAAGCAACAGATAATCTTGACAACGTGGCGTTGCAATATAAAAGAATCAAGGATCTGTATTCAAAAGGCACCACTACCCAGCAGCAGCTTGACGATATTACCACCCGGCTGAGTGTCGCAAGGAGCCAGCTGACGGCGGCAAAAGCCCAGCAGCCGCTGCTGGATGCCAAAAAAGACCAGATTGACGCCTCCCTGATGGTCCTGAACCGCCAGATCTCCGACGGGACCATTCTCTCACCCCTTGACGGCGTGGTGGTTGAA
>JAHECJ010000327.1:0-1369 GCA_024641805.1 Desulfococcus sp. | reverse complement strand
GCTGTCCAGGGCGGCGCTTTATATAAAATCGCCGATCTCGCCAACTTCTGGATTAAAATATACCTTGCGGAAGCGGACATGGGCCGTTTGTCCATCGGGCAGAAAGTGGAGGTCCACGTGGATGCGTATCCTGAACCGCTGATGGGAATCGTTACCTGGACGTCACCGGAAGCGGAATTCACGCCCAAAAACGTGCAGACCCGGCAGGCAAGGGCGGAACTCGTCTATGCCGTCAAGGCAACCATTGTGGGAAGCCCCATGGAATTAAAAATAGGGATGCCGGCGGAAGTCTATTTCCCTGAATAAATAAAACCGGAAGAATAAGACCAGAGTGCAGAGATTGATGACAGCACCAGCCGTTGAAATCAAAAATCTTGAAAAAAAATATAAGCAGACCCCTGCCCTGTTGTCGGTCAGCCTGGAAATTCGGGTTGGTGAGATGTTCGGGCTTATCGGCCCGGACGGCGCGGGCAAAACCACGCTGATAAGAATATTGACGTCCCTGATGGATCCGGATGCCGGTGAATGCAGAATGCTGGATATACCGGTGCATGCAGAGCCCCAGAAAGTAAGGAACATCATCGGGTATATGCCCCAGCGTTTCTCACTGTATCCGGATCTGACCGTCGGCGAAAACCTGCGGTTTTTTGCGGATCTGTTTAAAGTGCCGAAAGATCAAAGGACCCAAAGAACCGCGGAACTTCTGGAGTTCAGTCGCCTGGCCCCGTTTTTAAAACGCCGGGCCGGGAAACTTTCCGGCGGCATGAAACAAAAGCTGGCACTCTCCTGCGCACTAATTCACACACCCAAAATCCTGATCCTGGATGAACCCACCACCGGCGTGGACCCGGTGTCGCGCCGGGAATTCTGGAATATTCTTGGGGAACTCAAAAATCAGGGAGTCAGTATCCTGGTGACAACCCCCTACATGGATGAAGCTCAGCGGTGTGACCGGATTGCCTTAATCCATAAAGGAGCCATCCTTGCCCGGGGAACCGCCGCGGAAATCATAAAAACATTTTCCGGCAGAGTCTTTTCCTTGTTCGGTCCGGATCTGCCCCGGTTGGCCGCCTGGTTTAAAAAAGCGCTCAGATCGGATCAGGTGCGGATCATCGGCGACCGGGTCCAGTTAAATCTTTTTAACACGGATGATGCATCCATTGACACTTTATGCGCAAACGCCGAAGCGGCCGGACAGATCATCCGCTCCCATGAGGACGCGGACCCCGGACTGGAAGATACGTTTATTGCCCTGATTGCCCAAAAAGAGAAAGCAAATGACATCGCAGACAGCTGACAAAATGAATGATGCCTCCGCGCCGTCCACCGTCACCGTCCGGAACCTGACCCGGAGCTTCGGCGATTTTGT
>JAHECJ010000326.1 GCA_024641805.1 Desulfococcus sp. | reverse complement strand
GTCGTGATGGGTTCGGTTATTTTGTAAATCAGGGCAAAGGGGTTTGTTTTGAGGATCAATGTCTTTTATGCATATTGATATCTCATGTAAATTCTGTTAGTTTGTCGCTATAATCAGGGGCTGAAATGTGAACGAAATGGCGCTGGAAGAAAAATCTTAATTCTACCCCCCGGTTAACTGGATGTCGGCTGATTTTTTATGCATGAAGGGGAATCGTTTTGATTATAAGCAAAAAATACCGGTATTGGCTGATGAAATCCGAACCGTCCTGTTTTTCATTTGAGGATCTCAAACGATCGCCCGGCCGGATTGCCTGTTGGGACGGGGTGCGGAACTATCAGGCGCGCAATCTGCTCCGGGAAGAGATAAAAAAGGGGGACGGAATCCTTTTTTATCACAGCAATATCAAACTTCCCTCCATAGAGGGGCTGGCGAAAGTTGTTCGGGAAGGATACCCGGATCATACCGCATGGGATCTGGAATCGGAACACTATGATCCCAAATCCAGTACGGCTAATCCCATCTGGTTTATGGTGGACATCCAGTACTTGGCTGATCTGGATCCGCCGGTGACAAGGGAGGATCTGAAATCGCATCCGGTGCTCTCAAAAATGGGCGTGATGAAAAGGGGAAACCGGCTGTCCGTGATGCCGGTGGATGAAAGAGAGTGGAAGGCGGTTTTGGATTTACGGGATATGGCGGACCCGGTGGTGTCGTAATTTAAAAATATTTGTGAATAAGAAATAACTTCCATACGGTGTTTGAGGTTTGCGGTGCCAGTTTTCAGGAGTCAGGATGGTAATGTTTCTTTTCTGGCACCTGAAACCCGAATCCCTTTTGGGGTTGGGGACCATAATCCCGCGTCAGGAAAATGATCGGAAAAAAGGAAGATATGTCTCCCAAAAATATTTTGCTCACCGGTGCCACGGGGTTTATCGGGAAGCGGCTGCTTTACAGGCTGGATGAAAAAGGATACCGGGTTCGGTGCCTGGTCCGGCCGTCGGAATCCCTTGACCTGAAAATCCCCCTGCGCCATGAACCGGAAATTATTTACGGGGATCTGCTGGACCCGGCATCTTTGCCCAAAGCCCTGGAAGGCATGGACGTGGCCTACTACCTGGTGCATTCCATGGGCGGCCGGAGCATCCGGCAGACCCTGGCCTTTGAAGAAAAGGACCGGCAAGCCGCGGAGAATTTCCGGCGTGCCGCCGATCTGGCAGGCCTTCCGCGGATGATTTATCTTGGGGGCCTGGGGGATATAACGGATAAGCTTTCCCACCATCTGGCCAGTCGTCAGGAAGTAGGAAGAATACTGCAGGCCGGAAAAGTTCAGACCACTATTTTAAGAGCCGCGGTAATTGTCGGCGCCGGTGGGGCGGCTTTTGAGATTGTGCGTTATCTGGTGGAGCGTCTGCCGGTGCTGCTGTGTCCGAAATGGGTGTATACCGAATCCCAGCCCATTGCCATTGACAATGTGCTGTCCTATCTGTCCGGCTGCCTAGAGGCGCAAGAAACCACCGGCCGGTCCTTTGATATCGGCGGGCCTCAGATTGTCAGCTATGCGGATTTAATGCGGATGTACGCCAGGGTGCGGGGGCTTAAGCGATCCATTGTCGGCGTGCCGATGGTGCCGATGAAGCTTTCCGCCTACTGGGTCAACATGCTCACACCGGTGCCGGCAGGCGTGGTATTGCCGCTGGCCGAAGGTCTTCGCAATAAGGCGATCTGCCGGGAAAATGAGATTCGGGAAATAATTCCGATCCGGTTATTGAACATGGAAGCGGCTATTTGCGACGCGCTGGCTGAAGAAGCGCAGGGGCCGGGAAAACTTTTGTCACAACAAGCGTGTTTTTTGCCGGAGGATTTAAAATGAAGATTGAAGCCGCCATTCAGATCAATGCCCACCTGCAGCGGGTTTGGGATGTCTTTTCAGATATTGCCAACTGGGATGACTGGAATCCGGTATGCCGGGAATGCCGGTTTGAAGCCGGAAAATCTCTGGTCAAGGGGGCCTGCATCTCTTTTGAACTGAATCCGATTGTTCTGCCCATCCGGATCGCACCCGTGGTGACACAATGCGAACCCGGCAAAAAGGTGGTCTGGACCGGCGGGCGACTAGGAATATATGCTGCGCATGAATTTTATTTTGAGGAAAATAAGGCAGGAGTTGAACTCAGGAGCATTGAACACTTTAAAGGACCGATGCTGATTGTTGCCAGATTGATGTTTTTGCCGTCCCGGCTTCACGCGCTGACGATCCGGCTGCTCGATGCCATCAAGAAAGAGGCGGAATCTGTTTAACAGCTTGTTAACGCAGTTTGTAATATTTCATAAACGACCTCTCATACATCAATGATGGTGCCCATCGTTTGTAAAGGGTCGAAAATCGTTGCTCCAATTTTCCTATGGTGTATCTTACCTTCGGGTTTGGTTGATTGATAATCTTTTCCACAAGCAGGGCAAGCTGATGGGGATCCTTTCCATTTCTTTCTTCATTTTCCATCAAAGACAATGCGGTTTCAAACCGGCCGGCATAGACGGAATTCTTATGAAAGCCTTTTGCCATGATCCGGTTTGCAGTGAATTGGGTCTTAAAATCACCGGGTTCAATGAGCACCACGCGAATACCGAAGGGTTTCACTTCGATACGCATGGCTTCGGTCATGCCTTCCAAAGCAAATTTTGAAGCGCTGTAGGCGCCTTGAAAAGGGATCCCCATAACACCGCCGATTGAACTGATATTGATAATCAAGCCGGATCCCTGGTTTCTCATTTCCGGCAGAACGGTCTGGCAGACTCGAATCACGCCCAAGAAATTTGTTTCAAACTGGTTTTTAATTTCATCAATCGAAAGATCTTCAATGGCCCCGGCGATTGCCAATCCGGCATTATTTACCACGACATCAATTCGTTCCTAAGTTCCAGTACATAGGAGACCCCATCGGCAACGGATGTGTGGTCTCTCACATCCATGTGGATCATCCTGAAAAACGAATCATCAGAAAATGATGTAACCGGCGGCTCGTTATTATTTGCGGAGCGGCTGGTGCCGTAAACGCGGTACCCCTTTTGTCCCAGATGAAGGGCACAGGCTCTTCCAAACCCGGAAGACGCCCCGGTGATTAGAACAATTCGGCATGAATTGTTTTTTTTGAGACCCATGTGTACCCCTTTCTTAAATTCTGACTACAGAAAAAGGTTGTTTTTCCCGGTTTTGCGGTTTTTAAATCTGCAGCATTACATCCCTGCTGATAACGCATGTATGCATGATCCCATAGAGCTGACCGGATTGCCAGATTACAGTTGAAGATTTCATCCAAACACCATGATGCGAGAGGTGGATCAATAAACATCCTGCTTTACCTTTTTATAGCGGGAAAGAATCTGGAATCTTCCCTGACAAGATGGTTGGTGATCACGTCAAATACCAGAAAACCGATCAATTCGCGCGGGGAGGCGTTTTTGCGGAGCACACGATCAGCTAATGCCAGCGTTTCCTCAAGGAGCTTCGCATGCATTGCCTTGTGCGACTCGACTATTTCCGGAGCTAACTTTTCGAGAATTTCTTCTTCAGTCCTGAAATGAGTTTGAATATCTCTGATCAGTTCGCGCATGGTTTGGTTGATGACTGCATTTGGCTGGTGATTTGTGATTGCGTCAATTAATTCGTTTGCTTCAGTGAAGAGTGACCGGTGCTGGTCGTCAATTCTCTTGTTGCCGCTGCTAAAACTTTGACGCCAGGTAATATTTACCATTCCCGGGTCTGTTTTGCTTTCATTCGCTTTTTTTTCAGACGGTAACGTTTTTCTGTAGTTTTTGCGCATGGTCCAGACAATCATACCGGCAATGATGAGCATGCAGCCACTGAAAATGGCCATTGCGTTCCATAATATAAGAATTGTCAAAATCCCTGCCGCAACATATAAATAAGGAAGTAATTCATAGAGCCAATCGGGTTTATATCCTCGAAAAAGACTGAGCATGGTAGATTCTCCTTAAGTTGAATCACCGTTTCATAAACACCAGATTCATCGCCAGGGCCACAAAAACCGTTCCGGCGATGCGGTTTAACGCCATCTGTGTTTTGTCTGACCGGTAAAGTAATTTCCCGATCAAACCTGCCAGCAAGGCGATATTTCCGAATACCAGCACAGTGGCGGCAATAAATATCCCTCCGAAACTGATGAGCTGCAATGT
>JAHECJ010000325.1 GCA_024641805.1 Desulfococcus sp. | reverse complement strand
GCTTTACGGCCCCGGCGCCAAGAAAGAGCAGGCTTTTGAATAAGGCATGATTGCAGACATGCAGCAGCCCGCCCAGCAGTCCCAATGCAGCCATCTCTGGAATATGGGCGGCAACGCCGACCAGCCACAAGCCCAGTCCCAGGCAGATGATACCGATATTTTCCACGCTGCTGTACGCCAGCAGGCGCTTGAGGTCATGCTGGGCCAGAGCGAACAATACCCCTACGATGCCGGAGACCGCTCCGATGATCAGAAGGGTCCAGCCCCACCAGAGCGCCGGCGGGCCCAGAAGCGACAAAATGCGCACCAGTCCGTATATGCCTGTTTTGATCATCACGCCGCTCATTACCGCCGACACATGCGACGGTGCAGCGGGATGGGCTTCCGGCAGCCAGACATGGAGGGGTAAAAAACCCGCCTTGGCGCCAAATCCCAGAACCGCCAGCACGAACATCACGCCGGCCATGACCGGGCCGGCAGGCGAGGACAACTGATCAAAATCCAGATTAGCCCCGGATCCTCCCAGGAGTATAAATAACGCCAAAAGACAGGCCGCCCCCAAATGGGCGGCGGTCAGATAGATCCAGCCGGCTTCGCGTACCGGCGTTTTTTCATGTTCGAACATGACCAGGAAAAATGAGGACAGGGACATGGCTTCCCAGGCCATGATAAATAATACGCCGTTGCGGGCCATAACGATCAGCAGCATGCTGGCGAACAACAGGTTGAAAAATCCCCAGGCGGCGCCCAGGTGTTTTCTGCCCATGTAAGGCTCCAGGTAGCCGATACCATAGATGGCGGCCATGACGCATACGACGGAAATGATCATGATAAAAAGCGCTGACAGCGGATCAACGGCAATATAAAAGGTTCCGAAGGGGATCTGCCAGGCCAGTCGCAGTTCAGCGGAACGGCCGGTCTGCAAAACGGTTGCCGCCGGCCAGAGAGACAAAACCGCTCCCGTTATGCTAACGGCTGCTCCAAGGCGGGATATGCCTTTGCCGGCGCCTTGCCGCAGGGAGCAGGCAAGACCGCCGACAGTCAGCACAATCAATGCGGATAACAGCAGTTCAATGGTCATGGTGACGGTTTCTTTTCTCTTGCGGCCATTTCCGCGATCTGGTCATCGAGCCGGTGCGCAGACTGAATGATCTCCTCCCGGGAACCGACCCGTGCGACGGCATCGGCAAAATCCGAATCGCGCAACCCAAAGGAGAGCTTTGAGATCAGGTTCAGGTGCGCTTTGATGGTCGGGCTGACGCTGATGAACAACGTGTGGACCGGTTGGCCGTCAATAGCCTGAAAATCAACGGGGTTTTCCAGGAAACACAGGGCGATTAAGGGCCTGTGCACATGGAGGGTAATGGGATTGCGGACATGGGGAATGGCGATACCGTCGCCGATGGCAGTAGAACCCAGCGATTCTCGCGCCAGGAGTACCTGATAAAGAAATTCCCGGTCTATCTCCTGCGGCAGCGCTAGTATGTCCACCACACTGCCGAGCACCGAGGCTTTGTCGCGGCCTTCCACCCGGTAATGAATCCCGCCGGTCTGAAGGGCTTCCGCCAGCGAGGGGATAACGACGTCTCCCGGTTCTTCCAGCATCCGGGGAGAGATGGGCATGCGGTTTGACATCGCCCATTCCAGCAGTTCCGAGCGGTTGAAGCGGTACTGGTTGCTGACCTGATGGAATGGCAATTTATTTTTTGCGATCCATCGATAGACAGTTTTTTCAGACACATGCAGCAGGCCGGCAGCGTCTTTTACCCGAAGTTTCATGGATATCAATCTTTTTTGTGATTCTTAATTGCATCCTTCATTGGACAACCTAAGACATTGATGACCATATGCCCCTTTTTCTTCTGTTGTCAATCATATTTTCGGAGATCCGGTGTCTTTGCTTATTGTTTTATCTCCTTGATTTAATAAGTAATAAATTATATTTTTCCGGACTTTTCGGGGGCGATATGTTTCGTTTGGGGGTATTGACATTGCCGGTACGCCGCCAATTCGAATCGGATGGAATCCCGGTCTTGATATTGGTTCGTTTTTTTTATATATTAACTTGCTGAGAGATTTTAATTTGGGAAAGTTAGGCTTCTGAAAAAAGCATAGTGAAGGAATTCAGCCGTGTGGAAAAAAATATCCGCTCAAATTCGCGCTGTTACGGTTTTATTCTTGACTGTGATGAATACGATGTTGTGGATGATTCCCCTGTATATCGCGGGGATTTTTAAGTTTTTAATTCCGGTTCCGGCATTACGTAAAAAATTTAACCAGGCCATAACGTTTGCGTGCAATACGTGGAACAGCTGGAATAACACAATCATTGATCTGACCCAGAATATCCGGTGGGACGTTCTGGGCCATGAAAATTTAAAAAAAAACGATTCCTACCTGATTCTTTCCAACCATCAGACATGGAACGATATACTGGTTCTTGAAAAGATTTTTATCAACAGAATTCCATTTCTGAAGTTTTTCATCAAGCAGGAACTGGTCTGGATTCCGGTACTGGGCTTTTCCTGGTGGGCCCTGGATTATCCGTTTATGAAACGGTATTCAAAGGAATTTTTAGAAAAAAACCCGCATCTCCAAGGAAAGGACCTGGAAGCCACGCGCAAGGCCTGTGAAAAGTTTAAAGACATGCCGGTTTCCGTGATGAATTTTGTTGAAGGCACCCGGTTCACGCCTCAAAAACACAAAAAACAGCAGTCGTCCTATAAAAATCTTCTGCGCCCCAAGGCCGGCGGGACCGCGCTCGTCCTGGACGCATTGGGAAGACAGCTGCAAACGATTTTAAATGTCACCATTTTTTATCCCCAGGGGGTTAAAACCATCTGGCAGTTTTTTTGCGGAGAAGTGAACGAAGTGGTTGTCAGAATAGAAAAAATACCGATTACCGAAGAAATCCTGGGGGACTATTTTCAGGATTCCGAGTTCAAAGCCCGCTTTCAGAACTGGTTGAATGGCCTTTGGGAAAAAAAGGACGACTGTCTGACAGAATTGTCGGGCAAAGACGATGCCGCTAAAATGGCAAATTGATATTTTTACCCGTCAATGCCGGCTGTTTTCCCGGGCGTAAGGGTTGTCTGCACTTATGGGTGACGCGAAGAAATATGGATCTGTTTCACGTCATTTTCCCCTGCCGGTTCTTTGTCGATTTTAACGGTCGACCCATCCGAAAGTCCACTCAAAATCTTTCTGATGGATGACAGGACCGGGTCCAGGTTTTTTTTCAGGCGGTCGATCATCTGCTCATCAAAAGTTTCAAGGCCTTTCGATGCTTCAATCTCAAGCATTCTGGATGCATGCTGAAGGTTTTCCGCCCCGAGATTCCAGGCAAGACTTTTTAACGTGTGCGCCGTTCGGTTGACAAACTCGGCATTTTTATTGTGATACGCATTCTGCAGTATTTCTGCAATATTCTGATAATCATTATAAAATTCAGTGATGATGGATATATACAGATCCCGTTTTCCTGCAAGCCGCAAGAGGCCGGAACGGATATTGATCCCCGGTAATGCATCGGGAAGCCCCCGATAAAGTGTGTCCGGTGTGTCACTATTTTCTTTTTTCCCATGATCGACAGGGAGTTCACTGTCAAACGCCACATACTTCCGCAGCACGGTCATCAGTTGAGCGGGTTCAAACGGTTTTGGGATAAAGTCATTCATGCCGGCTTTCAGGCATTTTTCCCGGCTTTCCGGCAGGCAATGGGCGGTCATGGCAATGATGGGAAGGTCCTTGTTGCGGTTGTCCTCCCGAATTATTCGTGTGGCCTCAAACCCGTCCATGACCGGCATATGAATGTCCATGAACACGGCGTCATAAGATTTTTGTTTAACCGATAGAACAGCTTGTTCTCCATGATCGGCCACATCAATACGCAGCCCGAAGTTTTCCAGCATTTCAAGCGCAATTTTTCGGTTGATGGGGTTGTCCTCCACCAGCAGAAGCCGGATTCCGTTTTCGGGAGGGGATTTTCGGGACGCTATTTCAGCTTTTGGATTTTCCGGGTCTGTTTTTTCAATATTCGGGGGAAAATCTGCCTGTTTTCGGGAATCGGCGTCCGGATATTTGAGCGGGATTTCAAAATAAAACGTACTTCCCTGTCCTTCACTGCTTTCAAACCAGATACGTCCGTCCATGAGTTCTATAATATTTTTGCATATAGCCAGCCCCAGGCCTGTGCCGCC
>JAHECJ010000324.1 GCA_024641805.1 Desulfococcus sp. | reverse complement strand
CTCAACCGGCGCCGGATTATATCTATGCCCTTCAAATGAAGAATTTCCGGAAATGGGCATGATAAAAGCGCTCAATATGTTTGCAGGGCTGCTTGATACACATCGGTTTATGGTAAAAAATAAACGATTTAGTCCCAAAGAAGCCTTAACTCAATTGAATGAATGGGAAAACAAATTTACCCGATATATTATCGGCCCTCCATTTCTGGTCGAGCGATTCATTGCTTTTTTAAAGGAATCCAACCAGAAACTCTCCCTTGATAAAAATACCCTTGTGATCACCCTGGGAGGCTGGAAGCATTATACCAAGAGAATTATATCGAGAAACGCCTTCAACGAAAGATGCGCAGAGTATTTAGGCATCAAACCAACTCAGGTCCGCGATATCTATGGGCTTGTTGAGTCAAATATTTTAGCAATTGAAGATGAATTTCAAGAGAAACATGTTGCGCCTTATGGACACTTCTCGGTGCGTGATCCCAACGATGTAAGCAGGGAAGTTCCGGACGGGAAAAAAGGGATTCTGGCCATTCTTGATCCGACATCGTATTCTTCTCCGGGGATGCTGCTGACCGAAGATATTGTATATTTAAAGACTGTTCGAAGTTCTTCCAATAGAAACGGACAATTAGTACATTACGTGATGCGGTCACCTTCTGCAAAGGAATTTGGCTGCTGCGCAGTTAATTTAGAGGAAAAAATGGATCAGGAAAACGTTTCCCTCCGAGCTGTTTCAATGGGATAAATAGTATAGTGATCAACATTTTTTGGCAAACATCCAATGTACAACAGCATTATCATAGAAAATTTTTCAAATCCCTGTCATAGCGGGAAAGTAACGTCTCCTGATTTTAGCATAGAATTAGGAAATCCGGTTTGCGGGGACAAAATCATTGTTCAGGGGGTCATATCGGATGATCGGGTTATTACCGAATCCAGATTTCAGGCATGGGGCTGCGCAACCACGATTGCCACGGCAAACATTTTTTGCGGATATCTGTTAAATAGATGTTTAGATGCGATAAGGGGAATAAAAACAGAAAAAATTAACGAGTTGCTTGGCGAACTTGAACCTTCACAATATCATTGTTTAGAAATGCTGAGAGAACTATTTCAAAAAGCCGGAGAAATAAGCAGCGATAAACAATATAATTGAAGGTCTTATATGACATATTTCAACGGTTATTTTGATTATAATTCAACAACACCCATGTCTGACGGTGTCATTAAAGAACTGGAAAAAGCTTTCACTCTTTTCGCTAATCCTTCCAGCAGTTCCAAACAAGGCCGGGAATGTAAAAACATAATTAATCTGGCGAGAAAATATACAGCGGATCTTATCGGTGCGGAACCTGAAGAAATAATATTTACTTCAGGAGGTTCCGAATCAAATAATTTTGCAGTTAAAAACCGGCTCCTGAAAAGTATACAACAACCCGGGACGATTATTGTATCGACCATCGAACATTCCTCTATCCTGTCTATAGTTGATTATTTTAAAAAAGAATTTGGATTTTCCGTTAAAAGAATCAGCCCGAGTCGCAAGGGGTTTATTGAAACAAATACAATTTTAAAGGCATTAACGCCTGATACACGGCTCATCACGATAATGATGGCCAACAACGAATTAGGAAATATCCAGCCGATTTACGAAATCGCAGAAATCGCTGCCGCAAACAATATTTTTTTCCATGTCGATGGCGTTCAAGCCGTTGGCAAAATACCGGTGGATGTTCGTCTGCTTAAAGTAGACAGCCTTTCGATATCAGCGCACAAGTTTTATGGCCCCAAGGGCGTTGGCGCCTTATATCTGCGGAATTCAAAAAACGTTCATCCGCTCATTCATGGCGGCGGTCAGGAAAAAGGCATTCGCGGAGGCACCGAAAATTTAATGGGTATTATCGGGATGGGACAAGCCGCACTGGAAGCCAAGGAATCGTTATCAAAATGGCAGGCCCATTTCACTCAATTACGAAGCGCTTTCTGCAAGCAATTATTTGAAAAAATACCGGATGCAGAACTCAATGGACCGGATGACGGCAAAGACTGCCTGTTAAATACTTTGAATTTATATATTCCCCGTATAAGAGCCGAAGCCCTTTCAGCCCTCTTGGAGCACAAACACCATTGCATAATATCTTTAGGCGCCGCCTGCAGTAATAATAAAGTCTTGAATCTTTCCCATGTTCTCAAAGCGATCGGGTTATCTGAAGAAAAAATTAAAGGTTCATTTCGAATCAGCTTTGGTCAATATACACGCATGGATGATGTAAGAAAACTCGTTGAAGCTATTTATCAGTCATATCAAGTGCTGATGTCTGTTTCAGGATGATCGGAATGAGATTTTTTTATTATCAGCTGAAGTAGTTAAAACCTGACCTGACAAGACCACAGCCCGGAGCCGACCTCGTTTTAAATGACGGTTGGGAACCTTAAGACCCCCGGCCAAACCCCATCTAAACAACAAGCAAAAAAGGTTCAGCAAGATGCAACCTGCTAAACCTTTTATTTTAGGTGGTGCCGGAGGCGAGACTTGAACTCGCACACCATCGCTGGCGGAGGATTTTGAGTCCTCTGCGTCTACCAATTCCACCACTCCGGCACGATTTTTATTTTAATAGTTGCGTTATTATATCAAATTAATTTGGCTGTCAATAGGCAACCACTTCAAAACCATATGAATTCTTTCACGCAGTAACTCATTATTTTTAAATATTTTCCGGGTATTGAGACTGGCACAACCCGCCTAAAATAAACAGAGACGGGGGCAAGCCCTGAATTTACAGACCAGGACACTAATAAGTGTAACCGTTTGGACGTCCCCTTCTCGGTGGCGCTGAATACTTTAGTGAGTAAAAATAGGGGTGGATGCGGGAGAATCATATGAGCGCAAACAATTCGTCTTTGGAAACTTCTCCCTCGCGGATAATGGTGGGAGGACTGGTTGTTACATCCACCACCGTGGAGCCGAAACCGCCTTTTAATTTTCCCGAATCAATCACCAGATCGACGTTATTGATAATTTCCAGCGGCAAATCCTCAATACAGTTTGCGCCGGGAAGCCCGGATAAATTGGCGCTGGTGCCGGTGAGAGGACAATCTATGGATGTGACAAGCTTGACGGCGACCGGATGTTCCGGTACCCGGATGCCGATCTTACCGGTTCCAGCCGTTAAGCTATATGGAACCTCCGACCGGGCCGTAAATACAATTGTTAAACGACCGGGCCAGAATGTTTCCATAAATTTGGCAGCCGCGGCAGGAATTTTCGCGGCCAGGGACGGGACATTTTCGATGGACCTGATTAGTACGGACAGCGGGTTATGTATTGCCCGCTGTTTGACCTGAAATACCCGGTGGACCGCTTCGGAATTAAAGGCATCCGCGCCGATGCCATAAAGTGTGCGGGTCGGAAAAACGACGATACCGCCTTTTTTTATCACATCAGCAGCTTCTTCAATCAGCGATAAATCCGGTTGTTCCGGGTCGATACGTCGAATGTTTGATTCAGCCCGCATTTTTCATAAAATATTTTATGGAATTTAAACCATTCAACAGTTTTTTAAACAATGAGCTTTTTGGCTTTTTGCTCAACTTCGTCCGCCATTTCCTGTTTAAATTCTTTAAGCAACCGCTGCAATTCCGGACTGGATGCGGATAAAATCTGAACCGCGAAAATCCCGGCATTTCGGGCACCGGATTTCCCAATCGCCATGGTGGCAACCGGAACCCCCGGCGGCATCTGAACAGTTGACAGCAGGGCGTCCATTCCGTTTAAAGCGGATGAATCAATGGGAACGCCAATAATGGGCAGGATGGTGTGACCGGCCAGAGCCCCGGCCAGATGGGCCGCGTGTCCGGCGCCGGCAATGATCACCTTAACCCCTTTTTTCTCCGCATTCACCACAAAATCGACAGCCCGTTTGGGGGTCCGGTGGGCGGATGCTACCGTGATTTCAAAGGGGACACCGAATTTCTTCAGGATGTCGACAGCCTGCTTCATCACCCCGTAATCTGAATCACTGCCCATGACTATTCCAACAAGGGGCGTTGTTTCCAGTCTTTTAATCGCTTTTTGTCCGATGTCTGTCCGGTTATAGGCACCTGACCAGGATATTTTGGACACTGCCAGGTATGCTTTTGAAATCGCTTTGCCCACGGAATCGCCCAGTGCGGTAACGCCCAGGACCCTTCCGCCGCTCGCG
>JAHECJ010000323.1 GCA_024641805.1 Desulfococcus sp. | reverse complement strand
AATGGACGCTATGCGGGACAAGGATAAAATTATCCGGGCAATCCGGAACGGGGATTTCTGGAACTGTTATACAGAAACCAATTATTTGTTTTCAAAATAAACAGGTATAGCTGAATCAAATTAAGGAGGGGCAAAAGATGGCGAAAAAAGTAGCTATTTGTGCGGTTGCGCAAACAACCTTTGAGCGCAACAAAAAAGACATTCGATTCCAGGGCATGGCCCTGGACGTTCTCGAAGCACTCCGGGAACAGGTGGATGTCAAGTTTTCACGGCATGTGAAAGGCGCCGGCGGCGTCGACATGACCATCAGTGTATCCGATGATATATTTGACGCCCGCACTATCTCGGACAATGCAATGACTGATGTTCTCGGGGCGCATTTCGGCTGTGAAGAAAAAGTTGCCCAGGAAGGCATCCAGGCATTGTATTACGGCCTGGCGGCGATTGCCTCCGGGCATAACGATATTGTTCTGCTCATGGGTCACTGCAAGGAGTCGCAGTCCCAAAGCCGGAATATGGTGACCCATGTGGCGTTTGACCCGTTTTTTACCCGCCCCGTGGGGCTAGATTTTTGTGCGACCGCCGGGCTGCAGGCCCAGGCATACGCCGCTAAATCGCAAATAACCGATGAACACCTGGCAAAGATCGTTGTCCGCGCCAGGGAAAACGCATCCAAAAATCCTTACACGCCGGGGCTTCAAAAATTGTCCGTGGAAGATGTTATGAAATCTTCCATGCTGGCCGATCCCATCCGCGAACTTCACGCGTATCCGGTATCAGACGGTGCGGTGGGCATGATTCTCGCCACGGAAGACGTTGCAAAAAAGATATGCCCCAACCCGGTCTGGATTACCGGCGTCGGGAACTGCATGGACAGTTTCTTTTTGGGGGACCGCGATCTGACATCCAATTTCGCCCTGATCAAAGCAGCCCAGCGCGCTTATAAGCGTGCCGGGATCACAGATCCCAAATCCGCTTTTGATGTGATCGAACTCTCCGATCAGTACGCCTACCAGCTCCCCATGTGGGCGGAGGGCATCGGTATCTGTGAACAAGGCAAAGGCGCAAAATGGCTGGATGCCGACGGACCTGTAAAACAGAACGTCAATACGTCCGGCGGTATGCTGGCCGGTAATCCCATGATCCTCGGAGGATTTGTCCGGGCAGCCGAGGCTGCATTTCAGCTTCGCGGAGAAGCCGGAGACCGGCAGATAGACAATGCCAAAACAGCCATTGCTCATGGCGTCATGGGGCCGGCGGGGCAATTTCATTCAGTCATCACACTGGCAAGGGATTAGGAGGCAAACAATGAAAAAAAATAGAAATGTCGGCATCATCGGCGTGGGCCAATCGGTTTTTTCAAGTCACCGGGAAGAAGTCAACCAGCCCGAGATGATTCATGAAGCGGTTGTTGAAGCATTAAATCATGCCGGAATGACCATCGATGATGTGGACTGTATCGTTCACGGCAATATGGAACTGTTTGAAATGGTTCATCAGCCGGACCTCTGGCACACCATCGGCTCCGGCGCCTTTGGCAAGGAAACCATGCGGGTCACCACCGGCGGAACCACAGGCGCCACCCTATGCTGCACAGCAGATTACCTGGTGTCATCCGGTCTTCATGACGTGGTGCTGGCTATTGGATTTGAAAAGCTCCAGGAAGGCCACACAACGGGCGGCATCACCAACATGGCCGATCCGCTGTGGGCAAGACAGCTCCAGACCGGCGCGCTGACCGGTATGACCGCCGCGCAGGTCATCGATGAATTCGGTGAGGAACGGGCTAAAAAAGCTTCCATGAAATACCGCATTATCATGGACAAACATGCCATGAAAAATAAAAAGGCGCACCGCCGGCTGGGTCTGGAATTCGACCAGGCGGATGATCTGATGGTCAACTCCCCGGCGCTGGTCGGAGAATTGCGGATGATCCATATGTGCTCTCAAAGCGACGGCGCGTGTGCCATGATCTTTGCGTCCGAGGAAAAAGCCAAACAGTTCCGAAAGAACCCGGCCTGGATTAAGGACCATATTACGGTTCATCGTGAAGAAAGCTTTTGTGCATTCGGGGATGCGCCGGTGGTTTATTCTCATCGGTACGCAGCTGAAAAACTGTTTGAACGAAACGGGATCAAAAACCCGCGCAAAGAGATCGATATGTTTGAAATGTATGATCCCTCTTCCTGGTGGGGGCTTGACTGGCTCCGGGAATTTCTTCTCTTCGAGGGAGACGAACACCTTAAAATGGTCGAAAATGACGAGATCACCATCGACGGCGCCTTCCCCATTAATCCGTCAGGCGGTGTAACGGCCTCCAACCCAATCGGCGCGACCGCCATGGTAAGGGTAGCCGAAGCCGCTCTTCAGATCATGAGAGAAGCGGGGGATCATCAGGTTAAGAAAACAGTGAACCAGGCCCTGGCTTCCGGATTCGGCGGGACCCTCTGGACGGTTCTGTTTCTGCTGACCAAAGATGTCCCATGATTGTTTATTTAAACTTCAACCCAAACTTTCGGACAAAAATTTTTAGCAGTTATTAAATTACTGATAAAACCGAGTATTCGAATGGCTAAGTTAAAAGTTTCATATACAAGGCGTAGCGGGTTTTCAGGATTGAAATAATACAGATAGTATATTGATAGACTGAAAAACCGATACAACGCAGTAGAGGGGACTTTAAACGACGCCATCAAACACCAGGAGGCTGAAATGAACTTAGGCAAATACATCGACGATGCCGTCAAAAAATACAGAGATCTTCCGTATATGAGGTTTTACGACAAAACCTATACGTACGGAGAGATGGACAAACAAATCAACACCCTTGCCAATGCACTAAAAAAACAGGGATTTAAAAAAGGAGATTTTATTCACGTCTGGGTGCAGAACAGCCCGGAAACACTGATCGCCTATTATGCCATTATTAAAATCGGAGCGGTGGCAGGCCCCATCAACGGGTGGTGGAAAGCGCCCGAGGTGGAATACCTGTTAAACGACTCTAAAGGCTGCGGCCTGATCGTGGAGGACCAGTATCTCACGATTTTCAACGCTATAAAGTCCAAGTGCCCGCATCTGAAAAAAGTGATTGAAGTGAGTGAAAAGCCGTCAGACGGACATATCTCCCTTGCCGATCTTCTGGCCGAAGGCGACGACACCCCGGTGGTAAGCGATGCGGGACCGGAAGACATCGCCTTTATTTTCTATACTTCCGGAACCACAGGAAATCCCAAGGGCGTTTTATTGTCCAACAAAAACGTGGTGGCTGATGCCAATGGCATCAATGCGGCGCTGAACACGGAGGAAAACAGAAACTTCCTCTGCTTCCTGCCGCTGTTTCATGTGAACGCCATGCTGACCTGCACGTCATCCATGGAAAAAGGACATCAGATCGTTCTGCGGAAACAGTTTTCCGCCAGTGAATTCTGGGAAGTGGTGGAAAAATATAAAATCAACTTCTGGTCCGCGGTACCGGCCGTATACCAGATTCTGCTGACTGACCCATCCCGCCAGAAATTTGACCTGAGCTCCCTGGAGTTCGGGATCTGCGGGGCCGCTCCTCTCACCGAAGAGACCATGAACAACTTTCAGAACACCTTTAAAATTCCCATAGTGGAAGGCTACGGACTGACCGAAGGGACATGCGTCAGCACCATCAATCCCCGGGTCGGCGTCCGCAAGATCGGCTCCATCGGCATTGCCTTGCCCGGTCAGGAAATAAAAATCGTGGATGAGCACAACAATGAGGTACCCACGGGTGAACGCGGGGAAATCGTGATCAAGGGCGACAATGTCATGGTCGGCTACTTCAACAAACCCGAAGAAACCGCCAAAACCATCATTGACGGCTACCTCCATACCGGGGATGTGGGCATTAAGGACAAAGACGGCTATATCTTCATTGTGGACCGCATGAAAGACATGATTATCCGCGGCGGCGAGAACATCTACCCCAAGGAAATCGATAACCTGCTGGCCGGGCACCCAAAAATCAGCGAAGCCGCGACCGTCGGGGTTCCGGATAAAACCATGGGGGAAGAAGTTAAAGTATTTGTGGTGGCGGAAGACGATTCCCTGACCGAAGAGGAAGTCATTGCCTATTGCAAGGAACATCTGGCCGGATTCAAAGTCCCGAAATACGTTGAACTCCTGGATGAGGATTTTCCCCGAAGTCCCATCGGCAAAGTATTGAAAAAAACCCTTCG